>CAZULU010000027.1:8314-11234 GCA_964621585.1 uncultured Pseudomonadales bacterium | reverse complement strand
ACTCAGACTCAGCAAAAAAGGTTGTTCATAACTGTAGTAATCGCAGTATTGTAACGAACCACCAACTCCCAACAACCAATAAGGTCTCCTCAATTTTGATCCATTAAGTGCTAGTTGAATGCTTGCCTTCTTTTCGGTTATTCTTTGTTTATTCAGAAAACCTTCGGGAAATGATCGCATTATCATATAGACATAGTGCGAATAACTTTTTATTGATTATTTAATTAAAAAATACACATCTGAACACAGAGAAAGGGAAAGTGATGCCTCCTACACTATATAAACGACAACGCCAAATTGTGGACTTCTTAGCACAGTATGTACAAAAACAAGGCTACTCACCAACATTACAGGAAATTGCGGATGCATTAGGTGTTTCTTCATTGGCGACAGTTCATGAGCATCTCCAAGCACTCGAACGCAAAAAAATTATTCGCAAAACAGAAGGGGCCGTTCGTGGAATTGAGCTCATTGATCGAACATTCTTACGACTCACCGAAAGTGTTGATTTGCCAATGTTAGGATTCATCGCAGCAGGACAACCCATTCAACCGATGAGTGATCCTAACGCCACATTTAAAGTCTCTCCAGAAATGATTAGCGGCAAACGCCGTTCCTATGTTTTACAAGTCAAAGGGGATTCGATGATCGAAGACGGCATTTTAGACGGTGACTATGTAGTCATAGAAGAACAAAACGACGTCCATGATGGAGACATTGTTGTCGCATTACTCGACAATGGACTCGCTACACTTAAACGGTTTTATAAGGAAACGACTCGTGTCCGTCTCGAACCAGCCAACTCTGCCATGCGACCTATCTACGCAAAAAATGTCAAAATTCAAGGCAAATGTGTCGGTTTGATTAGAAAGTTCGCTTTTTAATTACCGTTTACTTAAAAGATCACGGTGGATTTTGTTCATAAGTCCACCGTTTTTTTTAGTATACTGAAGATACTGCATTCTATGAAATGGTTTATTCGTTGTATTATCATTTTTGTATTGGCGATAGCTACTAGCCAGCGATCACCACTACAAGCGGCTGACCTCACAAGCCAATTTGCGACTGATCTCTCCAGTACGTATATCATCTCTCCCGCCGGCGAAACGACAGTACGCTCTGATTTCACGATCACCAATACCACAAGTACCGCCTTTGTGACACGCTATGCCATCGAGATACATTCTGGAAATATACAAAACGTCACAGTCACGTACAACAACACCGTTTTACCAGCTACTGTGACCAGCACTGAAGAGAAAACTACAGTAGGATTGGAATTTCCAGAAAAAGTAGTCGGCAAAGAGAAACAACATACTTTCACACTGCAGTATACCCATCCTGAGATTGCTATTCTAAGTGATCAAACAGCAGAAATTAATATTCCTTCGCTCACATACGCTGATCAATTCTCAACATACCAAATTAACATCCAAGTGCCTAAATATCTGGGGGAAGTAGAAATTAGTGAACCTACCCCAACCAATATCACTGAGGACGACCAAACTCTTACCTTGGAATACCACAACAATGCGCATCATGGAGTAACCGCCTTATTTGGAAAAAAGCAGACCTACACGTTTCATATGTCGTACGTACTCTCTAATCCCACAGGCAATAGGGGTATCATTCAAGTTGTTTTGCCGCCCGATACACTGTATCAACGGGTAGGATTTTCTCAATTAGCACCTCGTCCTGAGAAGATTGAACGTGATAATGACGGCAACTGGATTGCAACATATCCACTAGATTCTCAGCAACAACAAGAGTTACTAGTCGAAGGGAAAATTGACGTTTTTCTTCATCCGCGTGCTGATGTGGTTTCTCCTGGTCCAACGCTTGAACATATAAAAGGTCAACAATATTGGGAGAAAAACCACCCGAGTATTCAAGAATTACGAAAAAAATACACTACGCCTCACGAGGCATTTAAGGCTGTCGTACAAATCTTAGACTACAATTATTTGCGACGTGCTTCTGATCCCCAACGAACCGGAGCCGCATTTGCCTATGAGCATCCTACCAATTCGCTTGCTTATGAGTATAGTGATCTCTTTATCTCGCTTGCCAGAGCAAACAATATTGCAGCTCGTCAAGTCACAGGCTATGCACTCTCTAATTCACAAGTACTACGCCCTCTGAGCGTCAGCAATGTTCCACTGCATGTTTGGGCAGAATTTTTCAATCACGAAACAAAAAACTGGCAACCTGTTGACCCCACTTGGAGCGATACAATTGGTTATACAGAGTATTTTCATCACTTAGATTTTAATCACATCACATTAGCTACCCAGGGAGAATCAAGCACCAAACCCATTCCTCCAAGTTTTAATAATCAACAGGGGGTAGACCAAAAAAACTTTACCATTCAACGTTCTGCTACAGTAGCAGAACCAACTTTGGATGTTGCCGTCAGTGTTTCCCCTAACTTGACAACTTTTCTCGGAATGGGCTCCAAGTATGATATTACCATTACCAATAATACTGGGTATGCTTGGTATGCTGTCCCAGTAGACATTCACACCTCATCAGAGCTACAAGCTCATCCAAGCCAGAAAGTTATCGACGCTGTCTTACCATATCAATCACTAACTTTTCCAGTAACACTTACTTCTTCTAGTATCGTTGATACGCAATCAGGGTCGCTAACAATCCGAATTGATTCACTGGAAAGTACTCATGTCGTTCAGGCTCGTTCTTTCCTTGATCAAATAATAGCGGACCCACTGTTATTGGCCCTATCAATTGGTGTGCCATTAGGAGTATTTGTAACAGTGATCACATTCTTTGTACTTATAAAGCGCAAAAAAAAGTAGTAAATTGTTTACACATATTAGGATACCCAGTATAGTAAATCTATGAAAAAACTTATTCTCTCTATCTTGAACGCGATACTTTCTATTGCTTTGCTTGCATGGGT
>CAZULU010000027.1:6583-8214 GCA_964621585.1 uncultured Pseudomonadales bacterium | reverse complement strand
GTTTTTGTGCTTGTTTTTTAGCAAAGACTTGTTTAGAATGCTAAAACTCACATGTTTGAGACTTTCACGTAAATTAGAAAAAATACCGTTATAAATCTAGAGTGTAAAAAGGATTGTATGATTGATAACTTTCATGATGATAATTCCCATGATCCAAAGCCAGATACTATCGAGAATAGTACTTCAATGTCATCTATTGCTGATGATTCAGGAATCATCTATGCACAACCGGAGTCGACACCAAGTAGCTCAGAAAAAGAAACGACTGAACCTAGCGAAGCACGTCATTTACCCGCTGTTTCCGACAAGATAGTCTTGCCACTCATCGCAATTCGCGAAGGTATCATGTTTCCCCAAACCGAAGCAGTATTAAACTTTGGTCGAAAAAAATCTGTAGCAGCGATTGAACACTCTGATAAAACTAATAATCGTGTAATCTTAGTTGCACAAAAAAACAAGAACGTTGATGATCCTCAAGCAGATGATCTGTATACAACCGGCACCCTTGTAAAGATTGAACGCACCCTCAATACCGCCAATCAAATTAATGCATTGGTACAAGGTCTTAAGCGGGTTCGTATTGTTCAATTCATTGAGCATGATGAGTTTCCGATGGTAGAGGTGGAAATCCTCGAAGATCGCTACGAAGATAAAGAGCGTATCCATGTCCTTTCAAAGCATCTCTCAAAAATATTTAATAAGTCTGTCAACTTAGGCAAACCTGTAGAGTTCTTAAACTTTATGAAGCTGATGAGTGGTGTCCACGCTGGAGAATTGACTGATCAAATTGCAAGTACTTTACAAATTTCCACCGCCAAAAAACAACGCATTTTGGAAACTCTTGATGTAAAGACTAGACTAGATCTCGTGATTCGCGAACTGTCTAAAGAACTTCATGAATACGAGATCGAGCGAGATATCATCAACGAAACCCAGAAATCATTTGACAAACACATGAAGGAAAGTGTGTTGCGTGAACGACTGAAAACAATCAAACGAGAATTGGGAGAAATCGGAGAGGATGACGATGAAGAGGTGAGTGAACTCCGCGAAAAATTTTCTAAATTAAAGCTGTCTAAAGAAATTAAGAAAAAAGTTGATCGTGAATTGACTCGCTTAGAACGCATGTCAATTAACAATCCCGAGTCTGGATACATTCGCTCGTGGTTAGAAACTATTCTAGAACTGCCATGGAATGAACGCAGTCGTGGTACGTTGTCGTTAAAAAAGGCAGAAAAAGTATTGGATAAAAACCATTATGGATTGCGTGAAGTCAAAAATCGTATTTTGGAACACCTTGCAGTCATGCAACTCAAAAGCAAACAAAAGGCTGGCAAAGGGAGTAGTCGGCATAACTCACCAACTATTTTGTGTTTTGTAGGAGCTCCAGGTGTAGGTAAAACCAGTATTGGTAAGTCCATTGCCGAAGCCCTTGGCCGCAAGTTTGTCAAAATTTCTCTTGGTGGTATTCGCGATGAAGCAGAAATTAGAGGTCACCGTCGTACCTATGTGGGCGCGATGCCTGGTCGGATTATTACCGCCATGAAAGAGGCTGGTATGAAAAATCCAGTCTTCATGCTGGATGAGATTGATAAAATTGGCTTGGATTACCGTGGCGATCCCTCTGCGGC
>CAZULU010000027.1:0-6483 GCA_964621585.1 uncultured Pseudomonadales bacterium | reverse complement strand
GCTACAGGACTTGCCTGGACTAGCGTCGGCGGTGATGTCTTATTCATTGAAGTCGCCTTGACTAAAGGCAAAGGCCGCATCCAACTCACTGGTAAACTGGGGGATGTGATGAAAGAATCTGCCCAAGCTGCGCTCACCTATGTCAAATCTCAAGCAAAAAAGTATCATATTGATGCCAAGAGACTAGAAGAAACCGATGTCCACATCCATATCCCGGAAGGGGCTGTCCCCAAAGATGGTCCGTCTGCAGGTATCACAATGACCACTGCAATTATCTCCGCATTTACTAACAATCCTGTTAAAAGGGAAATTGCTATGACAGGAGAAGTCACGCTGCGCGGACGTGTGTTAGAAATTGGTGGCTTGAAAGAAAAAGTGATTGCTGCTCATCGAGCAGGCAGTAAAGAGGTAATCGCTCCCAAACGCAACGAAAAAGATTTGATTGAAATACCTAATTCAGTTAAACAGGACATCAAATTCCACTTTGTAGATCATGTCGATGAAGTGATGAAGTTAGCGTTGAAGAAGTAAGCAAAATAAAACACAAGTAGGGAGGCCACAAGCCTTCCTATTTTGTTCGCTCAATCATATAGTTCGCTAAGTCTTTCAAAATTTCGGTGAATTCATTTTGTACGGGCAGCTTTTCTAGTGCAGAAATAGCATCTGATACATGTTGTTTTGCCAATTCCATTGAGTATTCCAATGAGCCAGTTTTTTTGACAATATGTTGCACTCTCTCAAGCTCAACACTCGTTAACTCTCGTCCACACACATCCGCCAAAAACAGCTGATCATCTGTCACAGAATTTCTGTATGCTCGTTGGAGGAGGAGGGTTTTTTTGCCTTCACGGACATCATTGCCGACCGCTTTACCCATTTCTTTGGGATCACCAAACATGCCCATGATGTCATCATAAATTTGAAAAGCAATTCCTACATGTTTCCCGTATTTCTCAAAAGCATGGAGTAATTCACCTCCTGTGACTCCCGCCATAATGAGTCCGACCTTCATCGGTCCAACAAACTTGTAGCGACTCGTAACGTATTCTAATCCCTTTAAAAATCGTTCTTCGGAAGCTTCAGCTAATGGTTGGTTGTTTTGGAAATATTGAATTTGCCACCCTACCACCGTATCAGCAAATAGCATATCATTGATGACTTCTAAAGCCTTGCAAGCTGTTTCCGCTGGAAAACCAGATGTGATCGTCAGCTGGGTAGTATAGGAAGATAACAAAGCTCCCGCAATAGAAGAAAAAGTGCGTCCATGATGATCTGCATCTGGCCAAGTACCAAACACTGAATTTTGGTAGTACTTGTCTAACGTCGGTCCACCATGACGTAACACATCCCGATCAGCCATATCGTCCAAATTCAGCAAATATAAATGGTGGAGTTCCAACGCACACGCCAAGCGAAAAATATTACCATTGCTGGAAGAAGAGGAGTGAGAATTACCAGCGTACTGATACGCCAACACAGTCATCAGCGGCCCCACGCGTTTTCCACCACGCAAGACAAACTCCTTTAACACTTCAACCATATCCACTAACACATCGTCTTTCGTCTGTGCTTTAGCAAGCTCTTCATCAAAAAATCGCACTAATTCTTGCTCAACCTTATGCTTAACGTGATGATGATAATCTTTGAAACCCATAACTAAACTTTACTCTTTTTTTAGAAATTATTAATGTGAAGCACTTACCACTAACAACCAACCACCAACAACTCACAACTTAATCTTTATACAATTTCTATTTCTTCTTTTTTCTTGACTACCGCTTGGTGAGGAATGTTTTGGTAGATGGTAATATTGGGATAGATAATTGCTTCCGCACCAATCATTTTTCCAGGCAAAGTGTTAGTGCGAATACCGACTTTGGCTCCATCACCAATAATCACTCCTAGCGCATTTCGTCGCGCATCTACTTTTTGGTCTTTGACCGAAACTTCAATATTTTTTCGATCATGTCGTTTATTAGCAGTAATCAACCCAGCACCAATGCGCGCATCAACACCTACAATGGAATCAGCAAGATACCCATAGTGGAGTGTTGCCCCTGATAAAATAATCGAGCGAACCACTTCAGAATTCGCTCCAATCACTGCTCTTTCTTCCAAACAGGTACCTCGAACGAAAGAGTAATCTCCCACTAGGGTGTGACGACCAATGTAACAAGGACCCACAATTTTGGTGTAATCACCAACTATCGCACCTGCTTCAATCACCACCGGTCCATGCGAATCATCAATAATTGCAGTCTGAGAAACCTTGGCTTCGGGATGGGTAGAGGACTGCAGAGGGGCAAACAAATATGCTTGAGTTTCAAAAAGATGCCAAGGATATTTCAATGTTAATAAACTTTTCTCCACTGTCACCACGGGAATAGCATGTCGTTTCATCAATATATCCAAAGCTTCTTCGTAGTTGTACTCACTCTCTGGAAGAGTTTCTAAAATTTCGATGAATTCTCGAGATAACACATATAATCCTTCCACCTTGTTATTTGAAGGCTCCTGACCAGGAGCTGGTTTTTCCACAATACTGGTCGCTTTCCCATCTTCTACGGTGGCAATTCCGTACAACCAAGGTTCGTCTGTTTCAGAGCAACATAATACTTCTGGAGCATCAACATTCATCATGGCACGTACAGTGGGAGCAATATCAAACGCATTCGGATAGGTCACTAAGAAATGATCACCAATCACATGTTTCGCCTGCAATACAGCGTCACCCATACCTTTTGGTTCAGATTGCAACACAAACTCTAATTCAATCTGTAAATCTTGTTCTTGAAGGAAATATTGTAATCCTTGATCGAGAGTATCTTTTTCTGACAATACTACAACTGCTTTCTGGATACCGACTTCTTGCAACGCTTGTAAGGTTCTCAGAATTAAAGGCTGGCCGCACAACGTGATTGCACCTTTGTGCGTAGAGTAGTTGAGGGGAAAGAAACGAGAATTTGCTCCTGCAGCCAGGATGAGTGCGGTGAGATTTTGCATAGTTGAGGGTATTGTAGCAGGCGAGGCTTCAGACAGGAAGAGAAATATTTTTAGATTTTTTGGTCTAAACCCTTGATAAAATAGTCCCTTTATGTTATAATATAGGCTTAAATTTTTAGTCTCAAACAGTTTATGGCAGAAAAAAAGCTAAAACGTCACATTGACCTTACAAACGATGGTGAGTTAGTAGATCATCATCAGCTTGCACTAGATGTCTTGGACCTTGTTCATACTACTGCTGATTTTTCAACTCCTCAGCTTTTAATTGAAAAAGAAAATATTAAAAACTTTGTACTTTCTGCGGAAAAATACTTCACACTAAAGAAAAATCAAAAAGAAGCCTTGTTAGGTGGATTACTCACTCTCGTTTCAATTATTGGCTTATTACTCGTTAGTCTTTCAAATAGTCGCCAGATTGAAGGAATTGAAGTTCAAACTGCAGTTTTACTGGCTTCTACAGCAATAGGTATGGTAACAGCAGTGCTCAAAGATCCAGGACTTCAGGGCGAAATAATGAGTAGTATCTATGGAGACGTTGCAACCCAAGCTCCACTATATGAACAAATCGAAGATGCTCAAATAGAGCTGGTTGCCGCTGGACGAAATCTGGTCAGTGAATTACCAAGCGTGGATGCCAATGGCCTGCAATTTGATACAGACTTTGAAGCAATCTCTCAGCAAATCTATCACAAAGCACAATCAGCCCTCCAACAATTTAGAGCAATTGAAGATAAATCTCGTCAGTCTGACCAGACATACGAAGAACGTTTGGCAAAAGAAACTCGAATTCGGGAAGCTCAACGACGACTTGGAGGAGAAGAATCCACCACAGAAGATACTGTCTCTATTGATGAACTCCTTGCAGATCAAGGAGAGAGCAATACTTCCCGTGGGAGCCACTAACCACAAAACACGAAGTTGTGCTACAATCCCCACATGGCAAAAAAGACTACCACACCTCAACAAACAACAGCTGAACACAACCATGATCACCATGACCATGACCACGGTCATGATCATCACCACCACGGTGGAGTACAACATCCACTCTTAACTGAAGGTCGTACCTTAGATCTCACTATTCCTTGGGAAACAGTCCAAGCAGCTATCCAAAAAGTGGTTGTGAAATACCAACCCTACGTTAAAACTGACGGATTCCGCAAGGGCAAAGTCCCAGCCAAAATCGTCATCGATATGATTGGACAACAGAGACTCTATGAAGAAGCTGCTGAGCAATTTCTGCCTCAAGCGTATATCGATGCCGTCAAGTCTGCAGATGCTAAGCCATTAAGTAACCCTGATATTCATGCAGTTGAAATGACGGAAGGTCAGGACTGGAAGTTTCACGCTCATATCGCTGAATACCCTGAAATTACTCTTGGAGATTACAAAAAAGACGTCAAAAAAGCACTCAAAGAACTTGATGCGGAATTGAAAAAGCAAGCTAAAGACAATAAAGACGACAAGGAAGTATCAGCCGAAGACAAAGAAAAAGAAGAAGCCAAACAAAAAGATCAGCGCATCGATCGAATCTTAGGAGCAATCCAACAGAGTGTGAATCCCAAAATTCCAGAGCTATTAGTCCGACAGGAAGTGAATCGCCAATTGAACAACTTAGAACGACAACTCAAGCAGCTCAACATTGATCCAGCACAATATCTCAAGTCAGTTGGTCGATCTGTGGAAGAGCTCCAACAAGAGTATGCAGCGCAAGCAATTGCGACCTGGCAGCTCGAGTTCATTTTAGACACCATTGCCAAAGAAGAAAAAATTGAAGCGACTGATGCTGAAGTAGATGACATGATGAAGACTTCTAAAGAAAAACTCAGTAAAGAAGAAGCTGAAGAACAAAAGGCTCAAGTTCGACATATGCTGAAAAAGCAAAAGGTCGTTGAGTTTTTACAGCAGCTCTAAGCAAGAATTCATCTCACCAAGCCTTTGATGTCTAAAAGGTACATTTCCTTGTGTTATCCTATGTTTTCTTGTAAACATCTGCTTTTGCGGTATAATCAGGGCAGATAACACTCCGTCTGGAGCCAGATTGACAAACACCTTTAAATGTCCTATAATATAATTATCCGACTACACAGGTGTGTTTGTTGGTCTTCTGAAGATGAATAGTAAACCTAGCAGCAACCAGTCTTTTGCTCCCAAGCCTCAACCAAAAGTTATGAGGCAGTCTCCGGTAGAGCTTGGTGGCGCTAAATCAGATGGCAATAGTAAACCATTATCTCTTTCTCAACACTTAGATGGAGCACTGAACTTCATTGCTGACTCTTTGTTTGGAGGCAGTGCTGAATCACCAGCTTCAGATACAGACTCCGCAAGTAATTCTCAAGATCACAACAATAATCTCTTTGCGAAAGCACTTAAACAGGAACAAGAAAAAAGTGATGAAACCAATGCGGAGTTAAAAAAACAGAAACATCTGCACATGCATAAAGAAATGCAGATGAAAGAAATTTTTGACTTAGATAAAAAGAAAAGTGAAGAAACCATCAAGCAGATCAAGAACGAGTTAAATTTACTGATTAAAGAGATCAGAAATGTTGACCAGAGCGTACAGACTGCAGTATTTCAGGAAGAAGTTGATCCAGGTACCTATCATGTCAATTTCTTTGTGAAGTTGCGAAACTTCTTGATCTTATTGCGCCGTCGTGTCAAAGAAGGTGCGACCTGGATGCAAACCTGGCACGGCAAAAAACAAAAATCCAAGTTTATGCAAAATTCTGCTAAATATGGCTCAAAATACATGTTTGGCCAAGAAGGACAAGGTTTGTCTCGCCAAACAGGATAATTGTCGCGGAAAAGGAAGGTAGTGTTTTCCTATATTTGCTCAAGGAAATTTGTCTGCTATAATCTCACAATTGTTGACACTCTTTTCAATAGTGAGTGAAGAACATTAAAACGGAATTGTTTAGATACTAATCTCTAGTATCTAATCTCAAATCCCAATTTGGGTCAGTAGCTCAGTCGGTTAGAGCACCTGCCTTTTAAGCAGGGTGTCCTGGGTTCGAGTCCCAGCTGACCCACATCAACTTCTTACTAATCTCCAGTATCCAGTCCATAATCTCTAGTTTCGTAATTCCACCTTGTGATTTGTCACTCTTGTCTTTATAATTCTCATTACAGATATATCATTTCCTGATGAGAACTCACCAATCTCAGGTTTCGAAAGTATTTCGAATAACAGGAACGCACCCGACGATCGGGGAGAATTAAGACCACCACATCTTTCGTTGGAACGTTTGGAACGAAAGAGCAGAGTGGTTTTTTTGTTGCAAAAATATCATTAAGGACATATCCATGGAAACATCACAACACACAATACAAGATCATTCGCTGTACCAAACTTCTAATACTCAAATTGTATTGAAGAATTTTTTGGCAGGTTTTTCTCGAGGTATGGGTACAATCGTGGCGCAACTGATCTTTTTAGGTCTGTTGTATCTCTTATTCTTACGATTTGTCTTCCCCCAA
>CAZULU010000026.1:0-11270 GCA_964621585.1 uncultured Pseudomonadales bacterium | reverse complement strand
TTATTGTAAAGAGTTTTTGTTCGGGCTTCAATTGGAGAGCTAACAAGCCAAAAAGTGCTGTGGTTATCCAGTAAAAAGCAGCAATTTTTCGCTTTGACCACCCCATCACATCTAAAAGCTTATGATGTAAGTGACCGCGATCTCCCCAAAAAGGAGATTTTTTTCGTAATAATCGACGAGAAATTGTAAATAACGCATCTGCTGTGGGGATAGCAAGGACGAGTAATGCTGTAGCAAGCTTTGCACCTGACAAGATAGATAATACTGCCAAAAAGTATCCACCAAGGGAGCCTCCACCATATCCTGGCATTATTTTTTGTGGATACATATTCCAGAGTAGTAATCCTAAGTAAGCTCCAGCAACAATGAAAGAGAGAAAAATGACACTAATTTGATTGGGGTCTGCAATAAATCGCAGTGATAAGAAACCAATAAAAATGCTCGCAATGCTTACTACTCCAGGTAGTTGGCCATCTAGGCCTTTTGACCAATTCACAATATTCATACTCCACACTATCCAAATGATAGCGAACGTGTCTGCCAAGATAGAAAACTGAAGATGAAATTGACCAAATGAAATGGGAACTGTGGGAGTGTTTAGAAATAGCACTCCTTGTCCAAGCGGATTAGATATAAACTCTATTCCCACTCCAGATAAAACAACCAGAGTTGCCACTCCTAGTCCAGCAATTAATCGGATGTATGGACTCATATCCTTTACATCATCATAAATACCCAGTGCCATCAGAATAAATGCGCCAATCAGTAGAGACACAATTTGTGCCGGAAGTGGCCATAAGAAGATGAGTGCAGTGATTAGGATTGCTGTGAATACCACAATTCCGCCGCCTCGGGGAACAGCTTCTTTATGAACGACTTTTACATGATGATTATTTTCAGGATTGTCTAGCCAGTGATTTTTTTTGTACCAATGAATTACTAACGGAGCAATCAGGGCTCCTATAAAAAAACTGCTAATGAAAGCTAAAAAAATGAGCATAAATGTTTTCGCGTTATCAACGTCAACCGTATTCGGATCGGTTTATAAGATGATCCAAATACGTAGTAGTGATAACGCTAAAAGACCTAATAAGCCAGTAGTCATCCAAGCTGTAATTTGAACAAATGTAATATCTACTGTTTTTAACACTCTTAACAAACCAATGTTTACAACAAAAGTAAAGAAAGAGAACGCTGGCACAAAAAGTAACCACTCTTTTGCCACTAGCTGTTGACTATGCTCAGAAAGTGAGTAAAAAAGTGGAACTATAGGTGGTAACTGACTGTACATGACTAGTGCAATTAGCGCGGAAAAAGTCACGAGTAATAGAGACAAAAGGTGTGGTGTTTTAACTTCCTTTGGGGTGTCAAAGATGGAACGTCGTTGAGAACTATGAAAGAGTAAAGCTGCCATAACATTATTATACCAAGAACTAGAGACTACAGCAGTTCAATTGATGATCTCTTGTAGAGAATGAAGTGCTCGAAATCTTTATACTCTCGATAGTGACGGTCTATGTAATCAAAAAGTTGGGGGAAAGGATGGGTTTCATTTTTCATGACGACGATGAAATCTGGTTCATAAGTTCCTATTGCAGAAAACGTTTCATCAAAAGCACCTTCAAAGTCTTTAATATGGAATGAAACAGTAAACCGTCCGACTTGAGGCTTTTGCGTTAGCGCGTATAGTGTTGGGTTGGTTCCCCAAATAAAGAAACGAGGTTGTGATGAGCTTTTTAAAATTGTCGCTACTTCATAGTTATCACTCATTAACTGGTCAAAAGAGTGAAAATATTGTTCTTTGGATAATTTTTTTGTAATGAATTGACCAAAGCGATTATAGTACGATACGGAGTTGTAGTAACGGAACTCAAGTAATTGAAGCACTGCGATCAATATGACTAGGCAAAGAATGCCGGCTACTCGATTTATAATCATGGCTTTCTTGGTGAAGATACTCCAGGTGAAGAGGAGAACAGCTCCGGGAACCACTTGCATCATGTAATGTGGGTATGGGCGAGAAGATAAAACCGAGGCGAAAAGGGATGCTGCAAACCAGGCAACAAGTAGTTTTGTTTGAGGTGTGAGTGATTTTCGAGAAAGTGTTAAGGTTACCAAAATAATACTCAAAACAAGTACTTTTCCTTTGAGTGAAAACAACCAAACTAGCCAGGGTTCAGTAAAAGGAAGTGCCCAATTGCCAGCATAACGGAAGTTATACAGAAGCCCAAAATTCAGATAATCTTCTAGTGACCCTCGAACATAGTAGTAGGCAATACTTAAAACTATGGGAAACACTATCCCAGCAGACAACACGATCCACGACGAAACAATTGGTTTGAGCGATTGTGAAAGATGTACTCTATCAATTCTTCGAAGAAGGATAAACCACCCAATGAATGCAAAAGGAACGATCTCAAACAATCCGGGAACTTTGGTCAAAATTCCTAGCCCAAAGAGTATTCCAGCCAAGAAGAGAAGTTTGTAATCCTTTTTTTTCAGTTGGATACGCTGTTGGTTTATGAAACTTTGAAAATAGCCAGTGAGAGTGACCAGATAAGTACCAGCTAACGTGAAACCCATGACAAAGAGTTCGCCGTTGGGAATATTTCCTTCCAACCAGGGTAAAGTGGTATAGATAACAAAAAGAAACGTAGCAATGTACTGTTGTAAGGAAGAAAACTTCAGTTTCTTAGCAATGGTGAAGAACAGAATTGTAGAGATACTTGTCCAGACAATGTTCAAGATCCGAAACCAAAACTGAGTAGGAACCATGGCAAAGTAATAAATCAGCGGGGTTTTGTGATCTATTGTTTCCGCATACAAACGTAATCCTTGTCGTAGGCCTGCCCCAATCGTTAAGTAGATAGCCTCATCACCATACCAGTATGGTTCAAAAAGATTGGGGATACGAAGTAAAAGTTGAAAGCAGAGAAGGAGAATCAATGGCTCGTGCGTGACAAGTATTCGAAAAAAAGTAGTCAAATAACGGTGAATTGTTGACATAGTAGCAAACAACTATCTGACTCTAGTATAGGAGAAAAAAATAGAAATGACTAGCGAAGATTTATAAACTTTCTATGCAGAGCTTTAAGCGCTTAAGAACACGCTCTTTTCCTATAACTTCCATAGTTTCAAATAATGGAGGAGTAGCTTGTTTTCCTGTTACGGCAACGCGGACCATCATGAAATACTGAGATTTCTTCCAATCATGTTTTGCTTGTAAATCTCGAATTGCTTGTTCGAGTGAGGAAACACTCCACTCAGTTAAGTTTTCTATCACTGAAAGAGTTGCTTCTAATTGAGAGCGAACTTCATCATTACTGGATTTTTTGGTTAACAATTGTTGATCCACAGAGATATCTTTGTAGAAAAAGTCTGTCAGTTCTTCCATTTGAGTGAGCGTCACTAAGCGCTCTTTTACTAAAGGTAAAAGCGTTGAGAGTTTTTCCTTTGGAAAATCTTCAGGTAAAAATGGGGTGAGTCGTGAGCTGAGTTCGGTATCACTAAGCTTTCTAATATAGATACCATTGATCCAATCAAGCTTTTTCAAATCAAATACTACCGATTTTGAGCTCACATGTTGAGGATCAAATTCCTGGATATACTCTTCTAGAGTGATAATTTCTCGTTGATCTTTAGGAGCCCAACCAAGAATCATAAAGAAGTTTAAGAGTGCCTCTGGCAGATAACCTCGGTCTAAAAATGATTGTGCAGATACTGTTCCTTTTCGTTTGCTCATTTTTCCTTTTCCATCAGGATTCAAAAATACTGGAATGTGAGCATAGATTGGTTGACTCCAACCAAATGCTTCATACAACAATACATGTTTGGGAGTTGAGCTGATCCATTCTTCGCCACGCATAATATGTGAGATATTCATATCATGATCATCCACTACCACACCCAAATGGTATGTAGGAAAACCATCCGATTTTAGTAGCACTTGATCATCTACTTCATTGGAATTGATAGTAATGTCACCTCGGATCAAATCGCGAAAAGTAATTGGTTGGTTATCTGGGACAGCCAAGCGGATAACATGTTCTTCTCCAGCTTCAATTTTTTGCTTTACCTCTTCGGAAGACAAGTTTCGACAATGGCGGTCATACTTCGGGGCAACTTTGTTGGCCATTGCGTGCTCACGTACTTGCTCCAAGCGCTCTTTTGAACAAAAACAATAATAGGCTTTGTGGTTTTTTACTAATGATTCAGCATGATCTTTGTATGCTGCAAGCTTTTGGGATTGAATGTAGGGAGCATGCGGGCCACCTTTATCTGGGCCTTCATCCCAATCGAGTCCATATTTGCGGATAATGTCCATGATTCGTTGTGTAGCTCCTGGTACTTCACGTTCTTGATCCGTGTCTTCAATGCGCAGAATGAATTGCCCCTGGTGTTTGCGAGCAAAAGCATAGTTCTTTAATAAAATTGCCATGCTGCCCACGTGCATTTCACCCGTTGGGCTGGGAGCCATACGTGTTCGAACTGTAGATGTCATAGAATGTGATTATAACGTGGATCTTATCAAGAAAAAAGGGAAAACTTATTGTGCTACAGGTTGCTCATATACGTAATTCGGTAACGCAGAGGCGTAGGCTGTAAACCCACCATCTCCTCGAAAAACATACACAGGCTGATAAAACTCTGTTTCTTCAGTGGGCTCATAGTAGGCCAGGGAAACTTCTCTGACCACGGCGGTAGTTCCGCTCCCTTTTTCTGCCACATAGCCACCCCCAGACTGAATTTCTTGCCACGCTTCTACAGTTGATCGAAGTGGATACGTTTCAACAGGAAGAAACTCTACTGGTAATACTTTTGCTCGCATTTCTAATATAGTTCCATTTGCACTTACTACTGCATGGACAGGGCCTTCATCTGCAACAGCAGTTACTGAGGAGAATTGTTCTTCTATTGGCTTGCGGTATAAATCAACCTGAATGAAATCGGCTTCCGATAGTGAATTGGCAGGTACGAATTGTCCTCCAATAGCCTTAATAAATGTAGTTTTAGCTTCGCCTTCTGCAAGTTCTGGATACAAAATACCGGCTTGTTGTAACACTGCTTTCACTTTGGTTACTGCACTTGTTGGATTAAGTTGTTGTCTCTTTACTAATAAATCAGGATAAGAAGCCCAATTAGTTGTGATTTCAAAAGTGCTATTAAGAATATCCATTTCTAGTTTCGAGAGGATGGGATTACTAAATGTCCAGCGATAAAGTCGAGGGGTTAGGACTTCTGGCTCAAATACGTAACCCATAGCTGCTGCTCTTTGTTTTGCCCGTTCAACAGCGAGTAAGCTAGGCTGAGTTGTTGTAATTCTATAAACATTTGCTCGATCAGATATAAAAGGAGTAGTCCCGGAAATAGTTTCTAGCCGATACTCTGTAGGTTTGTTGACCGAAACGGGAAATGGAACTCGAGTAAGATAGCCAAAACCCATGGTTGGCGGAGGAGGTGGTGGTGGGTTTATTGATTTCCAGAACGCAGTGAATGAAGATAGCAACACTCTTCCCACCATAAGAAATACTAAGAATAATGCGCCAAACTTAATCGCATTTCGAAGAGCTTGCGCTGTTTTTGTGAGATTGACTGGTTGTGGTTGTGTGGCTTTTGCCATAGCTACTATATTATGCAGTATTTCTGTAGTTACTGCAGTAGAGAAATGTCAGGTGCAGTAAACGCCGAAATCGGGTCCTCATTACCTGCTTGGTAGCGAATTTCTCGCCATTCATATTGAGCGTATGCCCAATTGATTAGTTGTTCCGTCTCAGTAAAGCGTTGCTCACTGCCTAACACTACAGTAATAAGCGGATGGCCGTGCTGTTCGACAAGTGTTACCAAGCACTCACCTGCTAAAAAGGTACTCCCAGTTTTACCAGCGAGGACACCTGGGAATTTCCCGAGTAACTGATTGGTGGTGTATAAAGTGTGTAAATATTTTTGATCATAGCTACGGACTTGATAGGTTTGCATTCCCAATATTTCTCTCAGTTCTGGTTTTTCTAGGACTACTCTCATCAGTGTAGAGATGTCTTTAGCAGAAGAAAGCTGAATTGTATGGTCTAAGCCAGCTGGATTGGCAAAAGAGGTATTAGGCATTTGCAACTCAGTTGCTTTTTCATTCATGGCCTGGATAAAAGCAGCATACCCTTGAGGGTGGTGGTTTGCTAGTGCCATTGCAGCATCATTTCCAGAGAATATAAGCAGTCCACGAAGCAAGTCTAGAACGGTGATTTGTTCACCTTTTATGAGCTTAATGCGGTTGCCTTCAGTGAGTTCTTCGCCATTAATAGTAATCACATCATGTAAATCATACAGTTCAAATGCAACCAGCGCTGTCATAAGTTTTGTTAATGATGCTGGAGGAAGGGAGACTTGTTCATTTTTGGCAAACAATGTTTCTCCGTTTGCGACGTCGATTACAATTGCACTTTTTGCAGTCAAAGAAGGTGGAGAAATCTCAATAGACTTGGCAATGGGCACGATAATAGCTGGAGTACTCTGTGTTGATTCCTGTAATTGATGAAGATTGATTTCCGGCTGAAAGTTTTTTTGTGTTGCAAGGGCTTGATGAGAAAATGGGTACCACAGACCAATAAACATAAAGAGTATGCATAATGCATATTGGTCAGGACGAAATACTTTTTTCATACACAAGCTATTTCCAACTTTCGAATATTTGATACCAGTTAGTCTGAAATTCTGGGGTGACAGGCAGAGCAGACCAGTGTGGATAAAAAATTACAAAATTGAGAAAAGCAAAAAGAACTATAAGTGTTGTCAGATATTTACCTATCGAACTCCACTCCCAGATTCGAGTCAAACTATATCCGAGGATAATGCTTAAAAAGGGGATTGCTGGTAAGTAGTGATAAAAGAACATAATTCGCGGTGACAAGAGGTATGGCAGCCAAAAAACGAAGTAACTCATCAACAGTAGTCTGAGAGGATCGGAGTAATTACGAAGAGTAAAGGATAGCACGAGTGCATCTTTTTTCTCTTGTATCTTGATTAAGTCACTAGTAAAGATAGTTTTTAGTATGATGCCCAATACACTAACCAATCCGCTCCACAAGAGTATGCTATTGCCAATTGCATATACATTTGCAATTTTATTTTCTATTCTGTAATTGACGTAATACCACACGGGGCGAGTGTTGGTGACCCATTGCAGTGGCGTCGATTGATAAGGATGTGTAGCCTCTAGTCGTGAGTGGTACCACCACATTTGCAGATTAAGCTGTTTGAAATGCTCTAGATCTTTTCCTTGCATGAACATTTGAGAGTAACTTAAAAGATACACGATAAGCGGAACAATGATCCAGCCAAACACCATGATGGCTATTTTTGAGAAGCTAAACTTCTTTTCTTTTAATGCTTCAAAAATCTGGTCTATGATGATCACTCCGAAAATGAGGATGCCAGACCATTTGGTTGCTAGGGTTAAACCCATGCCTACTCCAGTTAAGATGAGATATTTTTTCCAATTTGCTTGAAGTAGTATATTTCGCTTGTAGCGAATGTACCAAAAAAAGGTAAGGAGGATAAAAAAAGTTAAATGAATATCATTCATCGCGATTCTCGATTGAGTGACAGTCAAGCCCTCAAGTGAAAATAGTCCTGCACTGAGCAAAGAGGCCACTTTATTTTCGAAGAGGTGATCAGCAATGAGTGCTACTAAGTAAATTGCACCAACTCCGAAAAGAACTGAGCTGAGACGCCAGCCGAATTCATTTTCTCCAAACACACGTATCCCAACAGCATGAAAAATTTTGCCCAGTGGTGGATGTGTCCACTCGATAGCAGTATCTGGTTCCACTGGAGCATGCCACCATTCATATGCACGTGGATCATTACGTGCTATGAGTTTTCCCGTTAGCGCATGATACACTTCATCGAACATATACCCTTTAGGAGTATCAAGTCGCCATAGTCGTGTTAGTAAGGCAAAGAATAAGATAGCAACCAAAAAAAACGCGTAATATTGGTGAAGTATGGAAAAAACTGTACTTTTCATAGAGGAGTAATTAGAACATAATACACTGTATCATACAGTAAAAAAAGAAAAAGAAGACGACCACCGGCTGCTGCCCCACAGTGTAGTATTTCTTCTCGATGATCTATGGCATCTGGCGATGAAGTAAAAAAATTATCTTCTATTTCCGTCTTCTTCCCCTGTTTTAATGAAGAAAAAAACATCCCGTTTTTTGTTCAAGAAGCATTAGAGGTATTACCAACGTTGGCAAAAAAATTTGAAATCATCATTGTCAACGATGGGAGTGCTGATGCAACAAAAAGAGTCGCCCGAGCTTTAGCCAAACAACATTCGGAGATTAAAGTTGTTTCTCATCCCCAAAATCGAGGTTATGGCGCAAGTTTGCAGAGTGGTTTTGCCAATGCTCAGTATGACTGGGTGTTTTTTACGGATGGTGATCTCCAATTTGATTTAAGCGAAATGCGATTGTTGGTAAAACACGCAGAGAAGCATGATGCGATCATTGGTTACCGTAAGTCGAGAGCAGAAGGATTTAGTCGATGGCGAAATGCCTACCTCTATAAAGTTTTTGTAGACTTGCTATTTCGGTTACACGTGCGAGATATTGATTGTGCTTTCAAGTTATTTCGTCGTTCCACTCTTCAACAAATCACTCTAGAATCCAATGGAGCATTTATTAGTGCTGAAATGCTCTATAAGTTAAAAAAACAGAAGATCAAATTTAAACAGGTGCCAGTGAATCATTATCCCCGTCAATTTGGTAAGCCAACTGGCAGCAATCTTTCAGTAATTATAAAGGCCTGTCGAGATGCATTGAAATTATATTTGCATATGAAGTTTGGATTATTTTGATTGAGGAGCGTTTCGCTGTGCTTCTAAATAATCCTTATCGTCATTGATTTCCCAGACATTATGTAACTTTTTGTTCTCAATCAAGTTTCGGGCCACATAAAATCCTGTCAAAATGGAGTGGTCCTGATTGTTATATCTAAATAGACCTCCGCGTCCACACACATGAAGGTTTTGGAATTTCATTACAAAACGTTTTGCTTTTTCCAGTGGTTTATCGTAGTCCATATTGTAGATGGGGTATGCATTGTGAACTCGTACAACAAACCCATCAATAATTTGGTCTTGTCCGGAAACAAGTCGAAGTTGCTCAAGCTCTTGAGAAGCAAGCTGGACAAGTTGATCATCTGTCATATTCCAAATCTCATCGTTGTAACTTGTAAAATATTCCATTCCAATCGGCGTTTTATGAGAGTGTGGCTTGACCATGAATGGACTCCAGTTTCTAAAATTCTGTATGCGCCCAACTTTAAAGCCAGAATCATGAATATAGATCCATTGATCAGGAAACGGATTAGATTTGATGATTAGGTTGACGGTAATGAAATGTCGAAACTGAAGAGCCTCTATTTGTTGTGCAAGCTGTTTTGGGGGTTTTAACATCTTTATGAGTTCATTAAAAGGCATTGTTGATACAACTTCATCAGCCTTGAGTTCAATATGTGTTTGCTCAGGTGTGGAACAGACCACTGTAGAAATTTTGCCATCTTTAGTCACCAAATCGGTTACAGAATGTTGAAATAAAATTTTAACATTCTCTTTTTCTACAAGTTTTTGTAACTTTTTGTAGAGCATCCCCGGGCCATACTTAGGATAAAAAAACTGCTCGATGATTGTTTTTGAGCCGAGAGATTTTTTTGTGAATGCATGTAAAATGGCTTCGAAGAGGTTAAAATTTTGGATTCTTTGTGCGGCCCAGTCTGCTGATAACTCCGAGGTTGAGATCCCCCACACTTTTTCGGTATACGATTTAAAAAAGATCTGAAACAAACGATCCCCAAATCTATTCGAAACCCATTGATCAAAGTTTAGTTCGAATCGATGTCTTCTCATCTGACGAAATAACCAACTACCAACAATCCTCAACGCTTCAAAAATACCTAAGTTCTTCAGAGCATTTGAGGCATTCAGCGGGTAATTAAAGAATTTTTGATTGTAGTAAATACGTGACAATCTTTTCCGCTTCAACATGTCACTTTTCAAAAATGTTTCGTAAAAAGAATGAATTTCCGGGAATTTGGTGTAAAAGCGGTGACCGCCGAGGTCAAAACGAAAGCCTTTATACAGTATTGTTTTGGATATACCACCTACTTGATCAGAAGACTCTACAATTGTGATGTCAAACTTTTTCTTACCCGCATTTTGTATAAGTTCGTACGCAACGGCTAAACCGGCTGGTCCAGCTCCTATAATCACAATTTTTTTTGGTCTCATTGTAGAAGAATCTTTATGTAGCTGTAGAGTTCGTGTACACTGATGATAGCATGATATTTTCAAAAATCACTACACAACACCTGCTTACGTTGTCAGGAATACTGGGAATATCAACCTACCTCGTTCATTCGTTGCACTATCTAAATATTTTACCGAGTTCACCGTTGTTATGGATCTGCTGGATATTAAGTATGGTGACTCTTTTGGGTGCTGCGTTACATAGACCACAAACAAACTTTTTCTCAAGAATAAGGCATCAGTGGTCGCGTTTACGCTCCCCAACTCCTAAGCAGAGCGTACAACTATTTTTGTTAGTTGTAAGTGTATTTTATTTTGTGAGTGTCTGGTGGAATTACTCTACTGCCCCTTGGAATCACAATGGGTTATTTGATGATGCTGCTTGGGACATTTATTTTTCTAAGCGGTATATTTTTGCGAATGAACCATTTCAACCAGCGTTCTGGGACCATGGAGTTTCTCGAGAGGTCGGGTTTCACTATTATTTGACCGTTTTCTTTGAAGTATTTGGCTATAACACTTTTTCATATATTTTGGGCTTAATATTATTGGGATATATCAATTATATTTCCACACTCCTGCTTGCTCAGTTGCTATTTAAGAATACATATATCACTGGGGTGTTAGCTATTGTCATGCAGACACTCCCTTTTCATTTTATTTACATTTTTGTAGGGCATCGATATGCAATGGCAGCCCCATTAATGATGTTGTCATTATTCTTACTGTACAAAGGTTTTTATCAACAATCACATCGTTGGCTGGTGCTATCCGGTATTGCAGCTGGATTATGTATGCAATCAGCCATTATGGGAAAACATTATTTATTAGTATTGATTATTTCGGCTATGTTGCTGGGAGTGTGGTTGAGAAGAAAAGTTACATATTCTTCGAAGTACTGGAGATTAGCTGGAGTTTTTGTAATGAGTTTGTTGATAACGATCACTCCACTTATTGCGTATGCAGTGTT
>CAZULU010000025.1:3744-11367 GCA_964621585.1 uncultured Pseudomonadales bacterium | reverse complement strand
TGCTGCAACAACTCACTGTGCTCGGCCTCTTGCTCCGGCGTTTTGTCCTCAATTGCATCGAGATATTCGAGCTTTAATGTGACTGCTTTCATCCGTTCTTGCATTACTAACTGCTGGTGCCGTTTCATGATGTCATCAAATTCCTTTACACTATCGTCTTGATTTGGTTCACTCTCCAAATACGCCTGGGTTAATAAAGGCTGGAGTTCTGAATCAACAGTGGTGGAAAACTTTGCCACACTGAATGGCGTGGACCATAACTGCAATTGCTTGATGATGCGATGAATTCCGGGATGAGTAATATCAGTGACAGTCACTTTCCGCGCATGCTCCACCACATCTTTTTCCGGAATGTTGAGTAAGACATGTAATAAATGACGCTCCACAATATCCAGTGGGGTCTCTTTTTTGGGCGCCTCTTTAGCATTCGGCAGTGCAGTACGGTTGGGCAAAGAAGATAGCGTTTGCGCTTTTTGGTATTGCTGAATATCTTGTTGCAGAATACTTTCAGGCACCCCTAGCCGTACCGCCACGGCAGTCGTGTAATGCGCGCGCTCCACCGCATGGGGGATCATACTCAACACTGGCGCTAATTCTTTGACAATCGCTTGTTTGCCTTCACCTGTTTTGGGATCTTCTTCCGCAAAGGCACTGTCAATCAAAAATTGATAGGCCGATACAGCAGACTTAACGTGCTCTCGCCATAACTTAGGATTCTCCCGCGCGACATCATCTGGATCTTTGCCACCCAAGTTCTGATTTTGTAACACTTTCAATCGCATCTCAAATGGCTTGGCAATTTCGATCGCCCGTTTGGTTGCTTCAATCCCAGCTTTATCAGCATCAAGGGATAAAATAATGGTGTCAACGACTTGCTTTAGTCTGGCGACATGTTCTTTGGTCAGCGCGCTTCCCTTGATCGCCACCACATTCCGCACATGGGCTTGCACCGACGACAACACATCAAATTCTCCTTCCACTACCACCACCTGTCCAGCTTCTCTGATGGATCGATACAGCTGTGAATAGCCAAACAACAGTTGGCTTTTGTGATACAGCTTTGTCTCTGGTGAATTGATGTATTTGGCATCTTTGGTATCTTTGTCCAAAATCCGACCAGAAAAACCTACTACTCGGCCACGATGATCAGTCAGCGGAAACATCAATCGACCGCGAAACCGATCATAGTAATCTCGGGGATTTTTGCTCCCTTTGGGTGCACCATTCCGAAGAATGATGAGACCAGCTGCATCCAAATCTTCAATCGCAAATTTTTTCTTGCCAACCAGATATTTAATCAGCCCATCCCAAGCAGGGAGAGAGTAGCCAATCTGAAATTCTTTGATGATGTCTGCAAAAATCTTACGGTCTTTGACGTACTCTCGTGCAATTTCTCCAATTTGATGTTGAGTAAATAAATAATGATAGTAATCTCGCGCCAAATGCAGAATATCAAACATCCGTTGGCGTTGATCATCTTCTGGCGTGAAATTGACTTGTTGGAGCTGGATGCCTGCCCGATCTGCCAAGACTTTCAAACTTTCCGCAAAGGTTAGCCCTTCATACTTCTGGAGAAACGTAAACACGTCACCACTCTCACCACACCCAAAACACCGATAGACTTGAATATCAGGTGAAACAAAAAAAGATGGTGATTTTTCGGAGTGAAAGGGACAATTGGCCTTGAGATTGCGGCCTGCTCGCTGAAGCTGCACTTTTTCCCCAATGATCTGCACAATATCCGTCGCTTCTTTCACCTCACGAATTTGATTCGTCATACCGCGATTATAGCAGGGAATACAAGCACTCAGACCAGCTATTCCTCTAGCAGCTGCTCGTCAGAAGTTTCGATTACTTGCTCAATCACTTCTGGTGAAGAACTTGGCTGCTGGGACAGTTGGAGATTCCGTATAAACCAGGTGACAAACACACTAAACAGAAGCACCACCACAATACTACTAATGGAAAGGATTTTCGCCATACCTTCATTATTCCTGAGGAATGGTCCTCCAATCAAGGGGATCAATGCCAGTCACTACTTCATCTGACGAGACAATCACTTCTTGCAGGGAATCTGGGCAGTCAACGGTACAGTCACCAATGTAATGACCTCGTCGATTTTTCTGCTCGTCCAGAGCGTAGACATAATACTTGGCCGGTGGAACTTCTAAGCGATAGCCAACACCATGTTCAAACCGACTATCTTGAATTTTGTCAGTAGTACACGTCAAGAAATCGGTAATGATGTCTTCCGCACAAACTCGCAATTGATCAGGTACCTCACCATCTGGATAACTGAGTGAACCTTCTATAAATCCTGGCCGACTATCCTCACCATAGGCTACCGGCAGATCAACACCAATGTTGGAGTCACTGACCCGCTCATTCGCATCCACACCGTCGATCTGTTCACCTTGCACTTGTCCTTGATCTCTTCCAGGAAACGTAAACAACCCGCGTAACACCCGCAACAAACCAACTACGATAAGTACTACTACAAGAATGCCGATAATGAGGAGAATCACTTGTCGAATATTCATATGTTTCCTTATTTATCAAGAAAGCATACAAAAGTTTCGTTAAAGGAAAATGAAAATGTGATCAGAGATGAGTGAGAGGGTTAGAATAATCCTTCTTGTGCTTGCAAACTCTCGCTCTCTTCTGGCAACTCTAAATGTTCGACACTTGGCAATGCAGACCCGATGATACCTTGGAGGTCACCATAAAACCCAGTGGTGTTATTGATGACGCGTTCGATTTCTTTTTCGCGACGACTCCAGATAACTTGCATGGAGCGTTTTTCTTTAGTCAATTGTTCTTGGAGACTCAAAAAGGCACTCACGATATTTTCCACCCGGTTTTTAAACTGTGGACTCGATAGATATCCGTATAAGACTTCCATCTTTTCTTCTCGACCAACCAATGAATTTTGCACTTGGAACACTTGCTGGAGTTGTAAGCGGAGGGCTTGGGTTAAAAGAAGCACCGAGTTGTAATCGACAGCCCACACATTTTGGATATGCGCAAAATTGTCGGCACCTTTGGGTAACACTTTGGTGACAATCACACACACATCGGCCTTGACGATATTTTGATCTTCTTTCAACTTTGTTACCCATTCATCCTTCCAACTTTTGACATTTTTAGATTCCCACAAAATCACGCCACATTTTTGGCCAAATGGTGAAATAACTGTTTGAATTAGATCAGCGCCTTTGATCCCCTTCTCGACGTCTTCAATGGTATCAGTGGGAAAGGCAGTTTGCAGAATTTGTTTGAGATCTTCTTCTTGGACTTCACCTTGGATTTGCATCGAACCTTGCTCACTTTTTCGTTTTAATTCTTCGATTTGGTGACGCATCATGTCTAGTTGCTTGTCTTTTTCCAGCATTTTCAATCGGTGTTCATCATCCGCTAATCTTTTGGCTTGCTCAGCAATTTTGCGACGCTCTTCATCAAGCTGTCGCTGAACTTCCAACTCCATCTTAGCTGCTTTTTCTTCGATCTCTCGGGATTTTTTGCGGAGTTCCAATTCTTGCTGTTCAGCTTTGCGTAACTCTTCTGTTTTCTTTTTATTTTCTTCTTCGAGTTCTTTCAATTTCGATCCCGCTTCGGCTTCAACTTTTTCCTTGGCCTTTTGTTGTGCTATCGCCCAAATTTTCTCTTTCTCTTTTTGGAGTTGCTCTTCAACCTGAGCACTCAGTTGCTCTTGTTGTTTCTTAATCTCTAATTCCTTAGCAACCAGTTCTTTTTGTTGGAGTTCCAATTTTTTGAGATGTTCTGCTTGCTTCTTGAGTACATCTGCTTCTAGCTCCTGGCGAATCTGCGCGGAAAGTGAATCGGCCACCGAAATAGAAGTGTGACATTTGGGACAGAGAATTGTTTGATCAGACATAGAGAATACAGTACCACTATTCGGGATTTGTTTGTAGTTGGAAAATAGGTACAATGCTGAGTATGCACATCCTGCAATTGCTACCAGTGCAATGGCTATTCTACTTTTTGGGCGTCTTTCTCTCGTTTGTTTTTTTTAAGAAATATGGCTGGACAAAGCATTTTTCCTTAGGTGTATTGCTTTTTTTCTCCATCATTCCGTTACTCAGTATTTTTCGACCTGGCACCTATGAAAGTGGCGATCTGAGTTTGCACGTCATCAAAAGCATGGATTTTTACCAGTCCTTGAGTGAAGGAGTGCTCTTTCCTCGGTGGGCCGGACAACTCAATGCTGGCTATGGGTATCCACATTTCATCTATGCCTATCCGCTCCCATATTACTTGGTGGCATTCCTCCATTGGATTGGCTGTTCTTTTTTAGTTTCTACTAAGCTCGTATTAGCAAGTGCCTATCTTTTTTCCGGCTTGGGAATGTATTGGTGGATCTCAAGAAAATGGCATCATCAAGCGGGACTGGTGGCGGCACTTTTTTATCTATTTGCCCCGTATCACTTGGTTGATTTGCACTTTCGGGCAGCAATTGGTGAAGTAGTCTCGTTTGTCTTTCTCCCATTGATTGGCCTGGCAATTGATGAAATCACGAAATACAGAAAACAAATATTTCCTTGGCTAATAATTGGTGGCGTGAGTTATGGCTTATTGATCTTGTCACACCAAGCCACAGCCATGTTTGCCACAATTTTCTTAAGCACCTATATGGGAATACAGGTTGCTCAAACAAAAAACAGCAAGTTAATTCCCAGATACTTTCTATTACTAATTGTTGGTCTTTCTCTTTCTGCCTTTCATTGGCTACCCATTCTCGGAGAAAAACTGATACTGCACGTCCCACTTCATACTGATCCATTGTTATTGACACCGTTATGGCAACTGATATTTTCACCCTGGCGATATGGATTACTGCATCAAGGGCCTCAGGGGGAGTTATCCTTTGCGATTGGATATATCCATCTAATAATCATCCTGCTTTTTTGTTGGTTAATAATAAAAAACAGGGAAAAAACAGGCAGTGCTGAACACGTATTTTGGTTAGCGTGGCTGAGTATAATTATTTTTCTGATTACTCCACTGAGCACAGAATTATGGAAGTTTCTGCCCTTACTCAATCAGATCCAGTTCAGCTATCGATTACTGATTATGGTGAATATGTTCTCGGCTATTGTTGCTGGTTTCGTGTATACCCGAAAATTATTTTCTCAAACCCTGTGGATGATAATACTCATGATCACAGTCGGTATAACGGCGTTAAATTGGGGCAATCGTGGCACGCTCGCTAACACCAACGATCATACATTACGAGCTAGTATTCCATCCTCTGCCTCACAAGAAGTACTGCTGCCGGCTATTCCTACTTGGTTTGATACCACCCTATACTGGCAAAAACCCGTAGAAAACAAACTACACTCAAGTGATTCTGTTTCAGTCAACTCAATTGTTGAGAGTAATCATTATCACTCATATAAAGTTTCTGCACTTCAACCAACTAAAGTAACCTATTCATTGATGTTTTATCCTGGTTGGGAAGTGCTACTGAACACTGAGAAAATCTATACAAAAAACAGTGCAGGATTACTCACTTTTATTATTCCTGAAGGTGAACACTTTCTTGAAATAAAGTACATTCCAAATATATTTCAAAAAGCAGGCGAAGGGCTGACTTTCTTTACCCTCTTGAGTATTCCATTCAGTTGGTTAGTATATACGGTAACGAGCAAAACAAGATAAGGAATAGTATGGGCAATGTAGACCGACCACCAAGAAATGAACCCGAGGGGAAGTACTCTTTTGAGGAAATTTCTCCTATTGATAAGGAGGGGTACGCAATAGTTCAAGAATTTATACAAGCCCAAAAAGATCGCGCAAAGACAATCTCCCCAGACAGAAGAGAAGAGGCATTCGATCATGTATTTATGCTATTAGATGGAAAACGACTTGCTGACGCAATAACTAAAGCAGACTTTGACACCTCATCAAGCTTTTTACATGTATTTTATGACAATGGTAAGCCTGTCGCTTGCGGTATTGTAGGCATCTCCAACGAAAACGGAAAACTCGTTGTTCTAGATAACTTTTTTGGAGTAGGGAGTGAATATGCCCGACAAGGACTAGCAACACAGCTTTTACTAAAACAACATCAAAAACTACGACAACTAGGAATTACCGAGTACGTATCACATGCTCGCAATGAATCTGCTTTACCCCTCTATCAAAAATTAGCAGCAAGCGAATTAGCTGAAGGTGATCAATTTACTCTTGAGGAGTTAGAAGTTACAGACTTTGAGAGACAATACACGGCGCAAGATAATATGACTAACTTACTCGTTCGGCTGACCTAATCGCTGGGCCCGCACGATATAGCGCTTCGAATCCAAAAATCCACTACAGGTATACACGGTTACAGTTTCTTCATCTGTTGGTTGGAGAAATTCGACTTGGTTGGGATTCACTTCATGAATCTCTGTAATTTGATACTCTACTTTTTCACCGGCAGTAGTTGTTAACACGATCATTTCACCTTTGGGAACCCAGCGTAATGGGCCTAAAATACTTCGTGTATTGTGTCCATAGATAACGATATTGCCTCCGAAGCCAGGTAAACCCGAATCACTCCAGTAGGTAGCCTGAGTAGGTGACACACTCCATACATTATTCTGAACAGTGCCAGATTCAATCCCAATATTAAGATATGTGCCGATTTGGAGATGAACAGGAGTCGCTTGCTGACGCTGAGTCTCTTCCAACTGTTGCTGTTGCGCTTGAGCTAATAGTTCAGCGTTTAATCGCAGTGAACGATTATAGAGCTGACGATGAACTATACTGACCGTTAACGCAAACACTCCCAAGCTGATCATCAACTCGGGAGTGTATTTTTGTATCTTTTGAAAAAAGGCTAGTTTAGGCGTTGATTTTCTTTTTGCCATACAGGTAAGAACCAACAGTTGTGAGTCCTCCACCTAGTATACCAGTCAAACGCATCAAGATGTCTTCCATTCCACCGGTTGCAGCTAAACCTAAGACTTGGCCATCGGTAGTAGCAGCTTGCTCAGTAATGACACCCAAGACATCACCACCACCAATTCCACCTTCACAGATATCATTGGTGTCATCGATACGAGCGTCACGAGATGCTCGACCTTCTGGGTATGCATAGACTTGAGATACACCTTCGAATAAGAATCCAGCTTGTGCCAAACCTTGCTCGTTGGTTTCGGTGTTAACGACTTTGTTCATGTACTCAAATTTGACTTTGATTCCTTTGAGTGGGTTACCGTTATCAAATGCGAAGTACTTTACATCGAAGTTACGGTTCTCACAAGTGATACCAGTGATTTCAAAACTATCACCACGTCCAGCTCGAGGAGTTGCACTTGGGGTAGGGGTTACAACTGGGGTAGCAGAAGGTGTAGGTGTAGGTTGCACAGGGCACCATGGATTAGTATTTGTGGAAGATCGACCGTGAGTGCGAACAAATTGACCATTGTCAATGTATCCTCCCTCATACTGACCGTTTGGTCCAGAGAAGTAAACAAATTGACCTGGATTCAAAGACCCAACACTTTGGACTAGTCCAGAGTTTACATGCTTCCAAGCTGCATCATTGACTGCCATAGAACCATCGTTGCGTAAACGTAAATAGTTTTTACCTTCAGAATCACAATATCCCATGGT
>CAZULU010000025.1:1631-3644 GCA_964621585.1 uncultured Pseudomonadales bacterium | reverse complement strand
TTTTTTCATTGTGTCCCCTATTTTTTACACGAATGAATATATAATTCACTACTATGGGGCAATATAGCACATCTGTAGTGTTTTTGCAATAAAAAACCCGAATATTTCTTAAAAATTTGTTAAATAGCTTCTCTAGTCGATACGTGTATAATAGTGATATGACAGATCAAACAAAAAAAGATCAAAAAAAGTATCAAAATCTTCACAAAACACCTTTTGGTGAATACTTTAACTTACTGAGTGATATCGACAAAAACCAACGCTATTCAAAAGAATACGGGTCAATCATGATTCTAAGCCTAATGGAAGAAGTGGGAGAAATGGCTCGTGCCTACTTGGCAGAACATGGACGTAAGAAACTAAATTTAAAAGCCCAAGCAGATGAGTCGTATGAACAAGAGCTCGGGGATCTACTGGTGACTATTTTGCGTTTTGCGCGAATTAAGAACATCAATCTCCACGAACGCATCATGTATTCGTTAGAAAAGATCAAACAACGCAAAACCAAACCCAAAGAGTAAGTATACTTGTCATTCCTGCGGAGGCAGGAATCCATACCGGGAACGTATTACCTGGATCCCCGCATACGCGAGGATGACAGAAAAATCGGGATGACAAGGGGAACTGGAGTGACAGTAAAAGATCCTCGATATCGATGTGTGAGTACACACTCGGTTCAAGCCTGCCTGTCGGTAGTCAGGGATGACGATTTTTTGTTGCTACTAACACATCTAACTCGTGTTTGGGCAACCGCACCTTACGCTTAACGATAAAGAAAAGTCCAATGGAGTAGATTATCAAAATACCTCCCCACACTCCAAACACATGCTGTGGTTTCACATACTCTCCCATAAAACCATTGATTAATGGACCAAAAGTATATGCGATACTACCTGACATCGTTGTCAAACCGATCAAATCATTTCCAAATTTGCCTGAGCGTGACACAAAATCCTCAAAAACGGCCATTAAGCTTGGCACCACAATACCCATCCCAGTAGCTGCTACAAAGGTAAACAAAAGAATCAATACTATAGAGTTTGAGGCTGCCAGGGCTAGCAACCCACTCCCTGCTACAATTCCTGCCGTATACGCAAGACGTTTTTTTCCAAACGGTTTAGCAAGCACACCCAGCAAGAAGCCGATGATTAATCCTGGCACACTATACAAACTCACAAAAGTTCCACCTAATGGGTGAATATGCTTGAGCTGCTCAGCATACAATGGACCAATGGAAAAGAAAGCTGCTTCAACCAAATATGCCAAAATCATAAACCCAAGTAACGGCCAAAGCACTTTTTCAAACGTGTACCAAATTGAAAGTTCTGTGGCAAATGACCGTGGTGCTTGCTGTTCGACACTGTTTTCTGGTCGAGCGTTCTTTTTCCGCCTCCGAATTACGCGTAATAACACAGCAATATAAATAGCGATACAAAAGAATACCAATGAAAGGATGAGTGACATGGAGGGGCGACTATCCGAATACATGGTCGCAAATAATGGCCCAATCACATATGCAACATTGTGGACAACCGTTAATATTCCCCACGCCCATGCATGTTGGTGGTGATGTACCAGCTCATGAATCATGTGATAGTTAGCAAAAAGCATCGCCTCAAAGTAGATTCCCCAAGCTGCCATTGCGAATATAAGCATTAATGGATGTACCGAGATTAGTAATGAGGTAGGAAATGCTAATGCCGTAAAAAACAGAATTTTGAGAAAGAAAATTGATGTCTTGTTAGGAAAATATTTTGCAAACAAAAAATCCATTGATAAACCAAACATTGATGAAGTTGAGAGAATGATCCCCATCACCAAGGTACTTCCCACCACACTCTCGATCACCACCGGCACCAAATAGCTCATCACGGCATCTGCCAAATACACAAAGAACATCAACACAACAAAAAGCAGAAATGGCGAAGAAATCGTGACTTTACGATCAGCAAACGGACGGAAAAACATACTCACCTAGTGTAGTGGTGATATGAGACAAAAGGCAAGAGGGAA
>CAZULU010000025.1:0-1531 GCA_964621585.1 uncultured Pseudomonadales bacterium | reverse complement strand
GAAGGAAAACCTCGATCGTCGGTTACCATCCAACGTTCTGCCACAATATCATCATCCTCTACACTGAATGCTTTTCGTTCTGTGGGTGGTAAGTGTTGGAGAATATTTGAACTCTTGGCTGGCTTTCCCCAGGTATAACCAGTTTTTGCTTCAGCTTGCTCAACTCGTATATTGGGAACAAAGTGCAATGGTGAGGTGAATGTCATATATGCACATTCTATACTACTTTCAGCTTCTCTACCTGAAGTTCTTCTGACAAGCGGATTATCTCCGTTTCATTTCTTTCAATACTTTTGCCACTAAAACGTCGATAGCTGGGGCATTTTCACCACCTTCCGGAATAATAATGTCGGCATACCGACGATATGGCTCTACAAACTCCAAATGCATGGGGCGAGTAAACTTCATATACTGATCAAGACCAAATTCAAAAGTTCGTCCACGTTCTTCAACATCCCGACGTAACCGTCGTGCTAGACGAACATCGGCCTCAGTATCGACAAAGATTTTTAAATCAAAAAGCTCTCGCAAAGCAGTAGACTCAAACAACAAAATTCCCTCAATAATGATGACTTTACTCGGTGTCGCATGTACCGTCTCTTTCGAGCGCGTATGGTTCACAAAGTCGTATTGTGGCAACGCGACTGCTTCACCAGCAACTAATTGTTTGACATGTTCAACTAACAGTGAGGTCTCGAGAGATAAGGGATGATCGTAATTGGTTTTGACTCGCTCCTCCATCGCTATATCATCCTGATTACGATAGTACCAATCATGAGAAATTTTCAGTACTTGTCCTTTACCCAGCTCTTTCATTAAGTTCTGTACAACCGTTGTTTTACCGGAACCAGAACCCCCCGCTACACCAATGATAAAAGGCTTTACGTGTTTCTTACTTTTTTCTTGCATAGGCTGAATATACTATTTTTTACACAAATATGCACGAAGGGGTAGATTCTTAATCAAAACGACCTAACCCTAAGGCCACACTTTTCTTGAAGTTTTTCACAAACCACATAATCGCTAGCACGAGGTATAAAACATTCAATCCAAAACTCAGTAACAAATTAGAAACGTTGAGTGACCCAGTTTCAATCAGTAGTCGCATAGACTCAAACACATAGGTCGTAGGGATTGCCCGACTAATAGGTTGAATCAGCATCGGTAAGTTTTCCAACGGAAAAAACACTGCACTAAATGGAAGCAACACTGCAGGCAGCGTCCACACTACCGACTGCACTTTCGGCCCCCAGTAGATCACAATACCTGCCGCCACGAAACCTACCCACCAGCCAGTCATCGCCGCATTGAGATAAAAGATCGGTAACCACCATCCAACCCCAAACACATTGACTTGATAGAGCAGAAAGACTGCTGGCACCAAAATCATCATCGTAATGGCTGTTTTAATAAACGAGAGAGCTGTTACGGAGAAAATCCACTCACGTAACGTAATCGGTGTTCCAAATAAGTTGACTAAATTATTGTTCCAGATTTCTTCAATTAAATTACGTGATACTTCTGCCTGCGA
>CAZULU010000024.1:7067-11550 GCA_964621585.1 uncultured Pseudomonadales bacterium | reverse complement strand
CCAAACCAAGTTCTGCTGGGGGAGGAACAGGCAAAATGATCTTTTTTGTGGTTGGGTTTTTAGTAGGAGTTATCGTTTCGGTAGTAAGCGGATACATGATGCTGACTCAAGCTCCAGATTTGTTGCCACTTGGCTCTACCTCTACACCAGCTCCCAAAATGATGCCTTCAACACCTCCTGAGGATGAGCAAGTGTTCTGTACTCTGGATGCTAAAATTTGTCCTGATGGCAGTGCTGTTGGTCGAGTTGCACCGAGTTGTGAGTTTGCGGCATGTCCAGGTGAAGGAGCGAATGAAGTGACGCCTGATCCATTGAATATTGATCTCAATATTAATCTTAACGAAACAGCAACAACTCCAGCGGAAACTCCGGTAACCACCCCGGCGATGTAAATAACAGTTTTCCGATAGCCAGAATCACTGTTTTCTTGATAGGTGAACGCCATACACACTCTTCCTTACGTGTTTTTGATTAGTCTAGGGTATACTTAATGCTATGGTAATTAAACACAATCCAGTAAAGCAGCTGCCTCAGGTAACCAAACGAGTCGCTGGTATATTACCCAAGGCAATCAAGGAAAAGCAACGTCGTCGCAAAATGCAACGAAGGATGATTCTTGGATTGGTATTGATTTTGATTCCACTGGCGTTTTTCTCCTATCTTACAAATCCTTTTGTGCGATTTTCAATTATTGTCGATCCCTACAAGCAGGTCCAGTATACCCAAGGACAGTTTCAGTTAGTGAATGATAGTTCAATCATTGTCAAAAATGATGCATTTTTCAAACGACTGGCCTTATTAAAATCTGGTTGGCACATTGTAGGAAATCGCTTTGGGGGAGGAGCAAAAACACGAGAAGCTTCGGTCGATGAGATTATTCGAGAAATCCATACTGTACGTTTCAATCCAGATATGCCGTACTTAATTTCTGGTGATCATTTTAGTGTGTTGTATCCACGCTCATTAGGAATTTTTTATAATTCATTACTCGATCCACGAACAGCCTTGAATCAAGAAGATTGGAAAAATCGTCAATTGATTTACCTCAAAACAACTGCATATGCGCTGCAGGTCTATGATCAATCAGACCGATTATCAACTACCATTGTGCCGGTTGGTCCACGTTCAGTAGTTTTGGCAAACTATTACGCGCTACCTTCTGATACGTTGTACAGTTTGTTGTACGCACTTGAAGTTATGCAGAGCTCAAAGTTTATAAAAGATACGTACCCATTTGCAGAGGAGCGGAGCGATATTGCGAGTGTCGAAACTTCTCAACAAGCACAGACTTTGCTTATTCAACATAAAGACTCTTTACAACGACATCTCCAAAAGTACCTTGATGATGTATACGATCCCAATACTGGTCTGGTGCGAAAAGATATTTTACTTTCTGGCACAAAAGATATTGCAAAACGACAAAGTGCATTCTACGACAATGTTATCCTTTGGCGGACACTACAGTTAGCACAGGACTTGGGATTGATGGAAAAAGATGATCAGATGTTAGCGGACTTGAAACAACGAATTATTGCAACGTTTTGGTTGGAACAAGATGGCTACTTTGTTGAAGATCTCAGTGAAATGGGGATAAGTAATCGGTACTATTCCTCTGATTGGTTGATTGCGTTTATGACAGGATTTCTAGATGTAAATAATCCTGAAGAGCTAAGATATTATCGGCGAATTGTGAGCTATATCCAACGTAACGCAATTGATCAACCGTTTGGGTTGCAATACCATCCTGATCGACGACGAGAACAGCTGTACCCATTATCAGGGACGGTTGCCCCGGCATATGGATCAACGGCAATTTGGAGTCACTGGGGAATGGAGTACATTAAGTTATTAACTCTCTTATCTCAAAAAACTGGTGATCGAATTTATCTCGAGCAGGCTGATGCACAGTTAAGTGCGTATACCTTCAATATGAAGCGTTATCGTGGGTATCCTGAGGTGTACGACAAAGAGGGTGACTTTTTCCGTCAATCATTTTACAAAAGCGTGCGGCGTACAGGCTGGGTAGTTAATTATGAGCAAGCCCGAGCTATGTATGAATGGACGAGAGAAATGCTCTATTAAAAACGAGAGAGTAGGGACTAGATACTGGAGATCAGTACTTGGAAATCAGACCAATCTTATTGTGAGTGAGTAAGGCCTTTTGCAATCTTCTTTAAAGCAAATTCTCCAACTTGTTCATTTTCATCTCTGAGTTTATCTACTCGTAGGACTTCATCAAGAGGTTTCCCCAGAAGTAAGAGTTCAACAAGATCTTTTTGCCGTTGGGTAAAGCCAGTTTGGAAACCATATACTTTTGCATCAATAATAACTCCATTTGCTTCCGCAACTCTAAATCTTTGTTGTGAACCTTGTAGTGCTTCTACCATAGTGTTTTTACTTCAATTGTAGTTGTGATAACTTAGGTAATTGTATATCTTTTTCCGATAAAAGGGCAGAATCAGGTGTAACTGGCCACTCGATTCCGATAGAGGAGTCATTCCAAAAAATTCCACCATCTGCTTGTTGATTGTAAGGAGCGCCACATTTATAGGTAAAGTCTGCTGTCTCAGACACCACACAAAAGCCATGAGCAAAACCTACAGGAATGTAGAGCATTTTTTTGTTCTCGGCTGACAAATGTACGCCAAACCATTTTCCAAAAGTTGGAGACTGTGGACGAATATCCACAGCGACATCAAATACTTCTCCTTGTATAACTCTGACTAACTTGGATTGCGCGTACGGAGGGTGTTGAAAGTGGAGACCACGAACCACATTCTTTTTGGAAAAACTGTGATTGTCTTGGACAAATTCTTCTGTGATTCCGTGTTCTGCAAATTTCTGTTTATGATATGACTCGAGGAAAAAACCTCGATCATCAGCAAAGACGGCGGGTTCAATTACCCACACACCTTCGAGTGGAGTAGCGGTAAAATTCATCGGATCCCTTTCTCGAGAAATTATAACGGACTCTGTCACAATTAGAAACTGGGGATTAAAGTCTCGAGAAAGAACTGTGTAATGTGATCAAGAACACCAGATAATTGAGATTCCATTGTATACTTAAAGGATGAAAAAACTTATCATTGCCACGCTTATTTTTTCCTTGATTGGTTTATTGGATGCAGGATACTTAACTTGGAAACATTATGCGCAGGTTATTCCACCTTGTAGTACTTCTGTGTTTGTTGATTGTGGCAAAGTACTTCACAGCAGCTACGCCGTTATGTTGGGAGTGCCAGTGGCGTTGTTAGGTGTATTTTATTACGCCTTTATGGCAAAACTCGCAGTAATTCGTTTAAGTAGTGAAAAAGTACAAAAGTGGGCATTTTCTTGGGTTATTTTCCACAAATTATTACCAAAGCGTTGGCAAAGACATGAAGATTTGTATCTTGAGTGGCAGGTAATCGCTGCAACTGCAGGCATAACATTTTCAGCATACTTTATGTATCTTCAACTTATTGTCATACAGTCCATTTGTTTGTATTGTGTGCTTTCAGCAATGAACAGTGCCATTTTATTTGGGTTAGTCATCTATCAGCGGTTTTTTTACACAGAATAATATGAACCGTTTCATTTCTGATCTCACCGGCGTTACTTATCAGCAGATTGTGAAGCCAATTTTTTTTCAGTTTGATGCAGAGTCAGTACATAACATGATGGTGGGAACCGGAAGTACTTTGGGGAAGATCCCTATCGCCAAGGATCTGCTAAGAACACTCTATCGCTTTGATCATCAAGCATTATCACAAAAAATAGATGGAATTCCTTTCTCCAATCCGATAGGTTTGGCTGCCGGTTTTGATTATGATGCAAACTTGACTCAGATTCTTGGTGATATGGGGTTTGGTTTTCAAACAGTAGGAACAGTCACCAACGAGTACTATGAAGGCAATGCCAAACCTCGTTTGGGTCGGTTGCCAAAATCAAAAAGTTTGTTGGTCAATAAAGGTTTTAAGAGTGGTGGGGTAGAGTCTGTGATTGGTCGTTTAGAGTCCCAAGATTTCCCAGTTCCGGTAGGAGTCAGTATAGGGAGTACCAATAAATTGTATGACAAGCCATCTCAACAAATCGATGATATGATGGTGACGTTTGAAAAGGTAGACAAAAGATTACCCAAAGTGAGTTACTTTGAGTTAAATGTAAGTTGCCCAAATCTCAAAACCGGTGAACCCTTTACTACCCCAAAACGATTGAAAGCTTTACTCACAGAACTAGAGAAAGCACACATTTCTCGCCCAATATTCATTAAAATGCCATCTGACTTAAGTATTGATAATTCAATGGAATTGTTAAAAATTGCAGACAAATATACTATTAGTGGAGCAATCTTCGGCAACCTCACAAAAGACCGAAAAAATCCCGATTTAGATCCTCAAGAAGTAGCAACAGCCACAGCGGGAAATTTTAGTGGCAAACCTGTGGAGCGACGAGCGAATGCATTACTTAGTGCAGCGTATAAACACTATGGTGATCGCTTTAC
>CAZULU010000024.1:2788-6967 GCA_964621585.1 uncultured Pseudomonadales bacterium | reverse complement strand
GCCATCCAGGCATGAGCAAATTCGTGAATTGTGATCGCAATCAACAGTCCGGGAAAGAAAATAAAGAATAATAGTGGGCTAGAAAAGAGTAAATCAAGCATAACTCTATTATACAGGATGAATGTTGTTAGTGGTTGGTGGTTACTTGTTAGGTTAGATAACTTTAGTATTACTCAGACTCATCAATGAACTTTGGTAACAAAGATGACCATTAAGTCTGAGTGCGAACCACTAACCCCCAACTACCAACAACTTGTCTGGGAACCCCGTTTGTCATTTTAGGGTTTTCTTGATACAATACTGATTCTTGTCGTACAATCGAATATTCAGGAGTATTATGGCATCATATTTTCTCAAGTTCCCAAAGGTTGCTGAAATTGGCAATCGCGTATCTCACGCCAAAAACCGTACCAAGCACCCATTCAAGTTAAACTTACACCGAGCAACTATCATCGTTGATGGTGTTAAGAAAAAAGTATTGGTTCCAACCAAAGTCTTACGTCAGCTCAAGAAAGAAGGGTTAACTACCCATTTCAAAGCTGAAAAATAAACAAATTCTTATTTTGAAAACATAACCCCGCCGTTAGCGGGGTTTTTTGTAGGACTTACAGGATTTGATTTTTGATTTGTTCAAAGGAAGTTGGTTGTAAACCTTCCAGCTGAACTGTTTTGAGCTGAACAGAGTTACCAAGAGTTTGTATTTCAAGGATCTTCATTCGCTTGTCTCCTTTAGAAGTTGGCACCAGCGTCCATACTCCAGGCCAAGGGCTAAGCCCACGGACTGCTTGTTGGATAGTTGCTAGCCAAGAGTTATTAGTCACAAAAATTTCCTGAAGAAGTGTAGAGGTGTGTCCTAGGTGCTGCTTGAGCTGGCCAGAAGCGCCAGCTGAGGAAATTAGAGTTTGAATCAAGTCCCACTCCACAAAACCATCTTCCTTGTTTAATCTCCGGGCAATCGGTGTTGGCGAAGTTTCAGGTTGTGCTTGCAAGGGCCGTTCACGGTTGGCAAACTCAGCAATAAATTGTGGCAGCTGTTTGGTTATCAGTTCAAATGCGTGTTGGTAATACTCAGTCGCTGTCCAGTCATCCGAAACGGTAAACTTGAGTTGAGAGATGAGTGGACCAGTATCTAGTCCCGCATCCATTTTCATTAATGTTACTGCAGACTGTTTTTCTCCATAGAGGAGTACAAATTGACCAGGACTACTTCCACGATATTTGGGCAGTTCAGACGGGTGAATGTTCAATGGAGCGATCGTTGGGAATGCAAGTAGCCAATCAGGGACTAAGTATCCAAAATCAACGACGAGTAAAAAATCAGGAGGCAGAGAACTGAGAGTGGTGATTTGAGACTTGATCTCTTGATTAATTTTTTTATCTACCAAGCTGACTTGAATATTGTGTACTTCTGCCCACTGATGGAGCGGATTCTTAGTTACGATTTGTTTGCGGCCAACCGGTTTTGGGTGAGGAGTGAGTACCCATGGAATGCTAAAGCGGCGATCTTGGCGAAGTGCCTCTGCACACATAACAGTGTGAGCAGTAGTTCCAGCGATAGCGATGTGGTAGGAAGTTGACATGAATAGGCAGCTGACGATTAAAACTTGCTAATAATACTTTTGTTTTTGACAGGTTGCATTTTGCCTTTGCTGTCATCATATAATGGCAGATCAAACTCTTGGGTATAGTCAGTAAAGAGAATGCCTTCTAAATGGTCATACTCATGTTGCATCACTCGAGCTTCAAAGTCATAAAAAGTAGCATACTTCGTTTTGAGTACATCATTTTCAATAACCTGGAATGCGTACTCCACCCACTCAAAGCGAGGGACTGGGCCATACAGATGCGGAATAGACAGACAGCCTTCTAAAATTGGCTGATCTAGATCTGGTCCAAAGGTTTTGTGTTTGGAAGTGGAAACAACGATTGGATTGATGTAGGTTTTGAGAATAGGAGCTGATTCACTGCCATTTTCATCGTATTCAGGTAAAAAGGTGGTAAACACTCTAAGTGATTCATTTACTTGGGGAGAAGATAATCCTACTCCACGTGGTTTGCGCTGAGTGGTAAGTGTCTTTTCCAAATCTGCAATAAACGTTCGTAATTCTGGCGTAACCGCAGTGACAGGTTGGGCGATCTGTCGAAGTGTCGAATGTGGTACATGGATAATTTGCATGATAAGCTATTGTATCATTACTTTTCGAGTAAGGAGGAGTTATGGGCAGTACTGTACAGACAAATGAAAAGGTGACTTTCTTGGCAGGCGAAAGTAGTGCTCCTATTGTGTCAGAAGGTAGAGATTCACTCGCTGACAGAGAAGGTGGTGATCGAGAGCAAACTGATGACAGACCGTATCCAGAGCCTGGCAATCCCATTCAAGAAGGTCGAGACTGGCAAGAGTTGTTACGCAAAAATAAAAGAAAAGGTGTAAAGTAATTATCAATACATTATTTTTCTTATCTCTTAACAGAAAGGAAAACTATGAGTGAAGGTGACAAAAGAGTTTTAACTCAAGCTGAAATTGAAGAACTAGCACGCCAAGGGATTGATGTCAGATCAGATCGTGATGCTCAAGGAAAGGTTGTTCGACAACCCAAAAATGAGACTCTAAGAGATCCACTTGCAACTGATGAATTACCAGCAGTTAAATACGAAGACTAAGAGTTAGTTATTCTTTTTAAGATGCTCCTCGCTACCGCGGGGAGTTTTTTTACTTCTCACTCATCTCCGATATCTGATCTCCAGTCTCTATTTATTCTTTTCAACTTCCTCAAACTTTAAAACATGCAAGTTTCGTAAGTGCCAGAGAAGCAACGCAATCAATGACCAATACGCCACTGTCGTCATCGACATATCAAGCTGAGGATATAGCAAATGACTGAGCTGCGAAAGCAACTCAACTGGGATGAGTAGGTGGAGGGAAAGCTGAAAGACCTTTTTGTATGGCAACTGCTTGCCCATCAGCATAAACATGAACTGAACAATAATCGAGTTGATTGCAATCATCACTAAACGGCTAATGAACAAGCCAATACTAAAGGCCATGAACATAAAAAGTGGTAAGAGATTGAGAAAAGTTTGTGTATCAGATTGAATTTCGGGTTCCCAACTTTGGAGCACATCTTTATTTAATACAAATGTATCTTGCTCAATGAGGTTATCTAACTGAGTAGAACTCCATTGACCACGTTGGGAATTCACAAATAATTCCTGTTGGTTCACGAATATCAGACTTGCTGTTCGTTCATTTGGACTATCAGTAGTGGTAGTATCGATGATTGCCAGACTTTGTGGCAGCGAATTTGGTAGAGCAATATCGTCAGGAAAGGGCACCACAATTTGAGTATCAACATTTGACTCTAGCTGGGCACCGTCCCATGTAAGTTCTAGATCTTGTGGAAAGTACTCAACAACCCGGTCAATACTAGTCATTACATCAGTTCGGATGGTTGGCAAAGTGGTGATAGTGAAAATAGCGGTCAGTAGTACTCCAATTAGCAAGTAAAAAATTGAGATGATTTTGAAGGACCTTTTGACTGTTGAGTTCAATACATCAACATAATAGTTTAAGTCGGTGAGACTTTTTACAAAAGTATGATGAAGTGTGGAAATAGCTTGATTCATAAATAAAAAATCATTTTTCTTGATGTGGTTATGAGGACATTATATCATGGAACAGAGCAATGAATACTCAAGAATATGGTAAGAAATTCTTTAAAAATTATCTTGTGGAGATGTTATACTACACGATATAGAAAGGTTTTGTATGTTCTCATTTTCTGATTTTCAACAACGTGCTGATAAAGTTATCGAACACATTCAACAAGATATTTCCACTTTGCGCACTGGCCGCGCGAATACAGCGTTATTAGATCCAGTGATGGTAGAAGCGTATGGCGCGAAAATGCGTGTACATGAGCTGGCTACGGTATCTGCGCCTGATCCTACATTATTGACTGTCGCTCCTTGGGATAAATCTGTCCTGGAAGCAATTGAAAAAGCGATTGCGGCTTCAGGTTTAAATTTGAATCCGGTAAATGATGGTCAAATGATTCGAATAGCCATCCCACCACTGACAGAAGAGCGTCGCAAAGAAATGGTGAAATTATTGGCCCAAAAGATTGAAGCGGGGAAAGTGATGCTTCGCAATTTGCGAGGAGATGTACGTAAAGATATTGA
>CAZULU010000024.1:0-2688 GCA_964621585.1 uncultured Pseudomonadales bacterium | reverse complement strand
ATTCTTATTTTCCTTCTTATTTTATCTTTTCTAGTGGTGATCCATGAAATTGGTCACTTTGTGACAGCTCGGTGGATGAAAATTAAAGTAGAGGAATTTGGGATTGGGTATCCACCCAAAATGTTTACCATGTTTCATTGGAAAGGGATTCCGTTCACGATGAACTGGTTGCCTTTTGGAGGGTTTGTGAAGATGGAAGGGGAAGAAGCCCTTTCTCCAGAGTACCTAGAAAATAAAAAAATTAAGAAAAAAGATGAAGAAACTGTCGGACCATTCTTCACCAAATCAAAACGGGCACGGTTACTTGTTTTGCTGGCTGGCGTGTTCATGAATTTTGTGTTTGGGGTATTAGCATTTGCTGTCATCTATACCAAAGTAGGAATTCCTACTCCCTTAGCACAACCAATTATTAGCAGTATCGAAGAAGGTTCTCCAGCAGCAGACGCAGGAATGCAACTTGGTGATCAAGTGATTGCAATTAGCAATGGGGACCGTAATCCAGTTGATAGCCCTCGAGAGTTTGTAGAGTACATTGGAGACCATCAGGGGGAAACAATAGCATTTACTGTGTTGCGAAATGGAGCAGAGCAGACGGTAGAAGTATATGCACGAACTGAGGATGAGAGGCCGGAAGGCGCGGGAGCGATAGGTGTTGGTTTTGATGCGCTGGAACTTAAGTTTTATCCGTGGTGGCAGATGCCTCTCCGTGGGATGTGGATCGGTCTACAACAGTCTATTGGTTTGAGTTGGTTAATTGTCCAGGCGTTTGCCGATATTTTTGTGCAATTATTTACTCAGGCTCGAGTGCCCGAAGGAGTCGCTGGTCCAGTAGGTATTGTGCATCAAGCTTCAAAAACAGGCCTGTTCCAAGAAGGATGGTTAACCATTCTCAACTTTTCGGCAATGTTATCGATTAACCTGGCTATACTCAATGTGCTTCCTATCCCAGCCTTAGATGGTGGACGAGTAGTTTTCGTGTTACTGGAAACAGTAATCGGTAAAGAGCTGAGAGACAAAATTGAAAATCGTGCGAACTATCTTGGTTTTGGTATGTTGCTCATTCTTATCATTACGATCACACTAAAGGATGTGTGGATGGTCATAAAAGACTTTGCATTGTAGTTATTACTTACTTCTGAGACCTGCTCCTCATTCATTCATACATATATGGATAATTCGTCTCTATCACCTCAAACACAACCTACCCCAGCCTCAACCACTTGGACACCAATGACTGCGCCAATGGCCGAGCCTACATCACCAGCTTCGGTGACTTCTGACCCAGCTGTTGTTTCGAACTTTTCTGAACAATTTTCACCGCAACCAGGGATTACTCAGCAAGCTCCTCAACCTCAAAACGTAGAAACTCCATCACTGGCAGAAACTGTTGTTCCAACAAATACTCCTCTTGCACAAGAGCCAACAGTATCTAGGACCGCACCAGATGAAATGATGCGTGCGTCACGCAAAAAGAATCCTTTGATTATGATCGGCTTGATTGTAGCAATGCTTGGTATCGTTGGTAGTGGAATAGCATTATTTGCTCTGAATCAGCAAACACAACCTTTGATAGTGACGGAATCTCAGTCAGAAGCCGAGGCGACCATTGATAATGCTGTTAGCAGAGAAGCACTTGATACTAATGCACCACTAGCTCAGGAGTCCCAAATTCCTCCAATAGCAGAAAGTACACCGATCGCAAGTCCATCTCCTGTTTCCACGACACCTTCTGATTGGCAAGAGCATCAGTTTATCAATGAAGGAATCACCCTTTTTGCGCCAAAGAGCTACAGTGCCGATAGTCAGTTCTTCCCCACGACAAATACAAAGTTGATTCGTTTGTGGCAAGGGAGCACTGCTGAGACGGCTACGATTCAGCTAGACATTAAGCCCAATTGGGAGAACACCGGTGCGGAAAGCTTACCACGTACTTTTGCAGTGAATGAAACGCTATTAGCTGCTAAAGTGGAACCACCAAAGATGGAAGAGCAAAAACTTGATCGCTATCAAACCAATTACTATTTTGAGCATAACAATCAAGTGTATGTGTTTATGTGTGTGCACAACTGGATAGAGCAAGAGTACCGAACTTGTGAAGGTGTCCTACAGTCTTTGCAGCTTAATTAAAAAAATGAGGCTTTTCTTTCTAGTATTTGATCATTAGACTAGAAATACTATGAATACATCTCACAAAAAGCCCATCTCCCACGACTACAATTTACTCGTTGCACTTGTGATGAGTGTCAATGTCATCTTAGCTATCGTCTTAGTTGGCCTGGTATATAACTTAACTTTGGTACGGCAAGCAAATCGCGAGCTTATTTTTATGTTAACGAAGAATGAGGCAAAAGATTCTCAACAAATACAAAATTTTGAGGCTGAAGAATTAGATATTATTGAGTAAATAAACTCTATGATTATTTTTTCTGGTTCATCTCGGGTAGCATTTATTGATCAATTGGCGGAGCGGTTGCAAGCTGAACTAGGTGAGATAGATATTGATCAGTTTGCCAATGGTGAAAAACGGTTACGAGTCTTAACAAGTGTGGATGGTCAAGAATGTGTCATTATTCAATCTTTTTCTCAACCTGTAGATGAACAAATTATTGAACTAGTATTGATTGCTGATGCATTGGAGCGGGCAGGTGCCAAAGAAGTGACGGCTGTCATTCCGTGGCTAGGATACTC
>CAZULU010000023.1:4473-11970 GCA_964621585.1 uncultured Pseudomonadales bacterium | reverse complement strand
TTTTCATAATACGATTTGGTCTAATGATAGACTACTCATCGCTGATCAACAAAGTGATGACTGGTTTGCGATTACAGCAGGCGCAGCCAGAAATCAACTACTCCTATTCTCCGCTGGAATCTGGTTTTTCCAAACCCTTTATTACAATTGCTCGAGAGCCTGGTAGTGGCGGTCATCCCATTGGCAAGTATGTCGCTGATCAGCTCAAGTTTCAGTTCATTGATGAAGAACTACTTGAAGAAGTGGCCAAATCCACCAAAAAACGAAAAGAAGTCTTGGCTGATGTAGATGAGCGTGGTCGATCAGCGATTGATGACATCGTACATGGATTTATTAACCCAGACTATGTGTCGGATGTGACCTATGTATCAGAAATGACAAAGGTGATTTTGTCCTATGCTTACAAAGGGAATGTAGTAATTCTAGGAAGAGGCTCTAACTTTATCACACCATTTGCTCAGGGATTACATGTGCGCATTACTGCTCCTTACGGAGTACGAGTCCAACGGGCAGTGGATTATGAAGGACATTCGTTGGCAAAGGCCCGAGAAGTGGTTAATAAGGTAGAAAAAGATCGACGAGATTTTGTAAAGCAATATCTGAGAAAAAGTATCGATGATGCCGATAGTTATGACCTCACCCTCAATACCACTTACTTTACTCCTGAACAATCGGCTGAAATAATTATCCAGGCGTTTCAAGCAAAGTTTACAGTGACAAAGCCGTTTTCTAAGATTCTCAAAAAATGATGGAATCTAGATTTCTCTTGTTTTTTCACCTGATTCAGCGATAATATCTAGTTACTCTTATGCCGATGTGGTGAAATTGGTAGACACGCACGTTTCAGGTACGTGTGGCGCAAGCCTTGGAGGTTCGAGTCCTCTCATCGGCACTTTGCGATTAAGTGGCGCAAGCCTTGCCCCGCCGACGGCGGGGTCATCGGCACTTTGCAACAGAGATTAGAGATTTGATATTAAAAATATTACCAATCTCCAGTATCGATCCTCTAGTCTCTAGTGAATTTGTTATCTAGGATAGAAGTTTTTTTGTTTTTAGATTATAATCAGCTTTCTGGATTGCTCAGATCGTTAACAATTGCCCAGGTGGTGAAACTGGTATACACGTACGCTTGAGGTGCGTATGGAGAAATCCGTGGAGGTTCAAGTCCTCTCCTGGGCACAAACAAGCCAGAACGGTTCAAGTCTCTCCGAGTCTATCGACTCGTAGAGTCGGAGACCTCTCCTGGGCACTATTTACACCAGAGATTAGGGATTAGGGACTAGATACTGGAGACTGGATACTGGAGACTAGTGAAAGGTATCTAATATCAAGTCTCTGTTTCCTAGCATAAGGACGCTTAGCTCAGTTGGTTAGAGCGCCTCGTTTACACCGAGGAGGCCGGGGGTTCGAGTCCCTCAGCGTCCACAATACATCATATGGATTAGCTCGTCCTGCCAGCGGTGGGAAAGCCCGAGGTTCGAGTCTCTCCGAGTCTATCGACTCGTAGAGTCGGAGACCCTCAGCGTCCACAAAAATGTGTATTTCCAGCTGACATTTTTCATTTATAATGTCAGAGTCTTGCCAAGCTAGCCAAGGTGGTCACGGCGCGTGTCTGAAAAACACGAGATTGAGGTTCGACTCCTCAGCTTGGCACCATTACACGAACATTAAATAAAGTTGATCAGGAGAGATTGAAGGTCGACTCTCTCCGAGTCTATCGGCTCGTAGAGTCGGAGACCTCAGCTTGGCACCGTACAGGAAGTTCTTTAATTATCGACCAGTGACTTGATTGATGAAGGTTTTGATTAATCCAAACACGATCTTCATGCCTTCCACACTGTAGACAATAACACGCTCGAGGATTGTTTTAGTTGTTTGAGCGCCAATACGTTTGAGGTCTTGTTGTTGGTTATAAGAAAGTGTCATACGCTACTGCACGTTAAAAGTGATATATGGTATTATACTTTTCTCAAGTAGTGAAAGCAACTTGAGGAAAAAATTTTGCGAGAATAGCTCAGTTGGCTAGAGCGCCTCCTTGCCAAGGAGGAGGTCGCGGGTTCGAATCCCGTTTCTCGCTCACATACGCACGCATTAACCATTACCGGATGGTGAAATGGTATCACAGCAGCCTTTGGAGCTGTTTTTCTAGGTTCGAATCCTAGTCCGGTAGCATAAAAGAAGACACACGTCTTCTTTTTTTGTACTTCTTACATGTTTCTTACTGATCTACGACTCCTATTTCATACACTGCCGTTTATTCTGAGAGAGTTAAGAATTTTTTGAAGATAAAGGTTGAGTATGAAATTATTTTATGGAATGGTGTTCGGTATAGGTTTGCTCTTGACAGGGGCGTCTCAAGTAGTTGCAGCTCCTTCTCAAGCTGTGGATAAAAATCCACAAATTGTCTCATATTACCCAGATGGAGTTCACGGTATTGTTGGTGAATCAGCATATCACACTGGTATGGATATCGTTATGAAGGCAGGAAAAAGTGGTGTTGTGCAGCAGTGGTTTTACGGAAATGAATACGACAATCCTACCGGTAATGGAGAGCCCGCGAGAGTGGTTGGTCATCATACAGTATTTCGTCCAGCGGAAAACGGCAGCTGTCCTGATGGCTGGTATACGCTGTTTGATATCAACGGTGCCCCTGATCGATTTTGGGGAGACCACTTCGAAACGGGAGCAGACTATTGTGTTCGCACGAATGATTTCAAATTAGGTAACGAGTAAATACTTTATCCAAACTTTTATAAAGAGGGAAAGCAATTTCCCTCTTTGTGTTAGTATCGAATATTATTGCGTAAAAATTCTAGTACTTTTCCATAATGCTGATGAAGTAGATAAAAGTTTAGTAATAATAAGCCAGGAAAAACGATATAGCTCTCAACAAATTTGCCACTGGTCATTCGAAAACGTTTGATAGGTGGAAGACCAAATTTCCACTTGAGCGGCCAGAGTAATGGAATACCTGCTTTAGTAAACATATCCATCACAAGATGAGAAACAACGCCAATCATAAATGCTTGCCAAACAATCACCATGTCGATCAATACAATTGAAGAAATTACATCCAGAAAAAAATTCAAGATGGCCCCAATGAGCACGACACCCACGAGCGAGTGTGAAATGTGACGATGTCCCCCGAGTCGTGGAATAACCATCTTTGCTACAAATGGTCCCAGTCGAAAGTTATCCCAAAAATCACTGGTCGGTTGATCAATATCTGGAAAAAGCCCGCCGATAAAATTTGCTCCAAAGGCCACTATCGCAGTTGCCAGTGTCATCTCTGGCAAGCTTGGCAGGATCACAAACGCAATAGTTAGTGCGGTAAAAGCAGCCAAATCGTGAGTGCGCCCTGTCATGTGTTTCAGTGTACTTGATTCTGACAATGCAACACAAGGTTAAACAGGATCCTCTACTTCAAGCCCATTCTGTGTTTGACATCTACTACTGTTGCTTGAGCAATAGTTCTTGCTTTCTCTGCGCCCTCACGAATAACTTGGTCAATATACTCTGGTTGGTTCTCGAGTTCTTCACGTTTTACTTGGAGCGGCTGAAGTTCCGCAAAGATTGCTTCTGCAACGGCATCCTTCAATTCGACAAAGCGTAGAGATCCATCCTGAAACAGCTGCTCAAAGCCTTTTACGGCACTGGGATTCAATAATTCTAAAAAGGTAAATAAGGCTTGTATCCCCTCCCCTTTTTCACCACCTGCCATGCTGGCAGTGGGGACAGCTCGCACTTTTTTACGAATGATATCGATATCATCTGTGAGATTGATGTAGCTACCCTCAACAGATTTGCTCATTTTCCCTGCACCAGTTAAAGAAGGAATGTATGCTCCACTGGTGGTAAAGCTCTTTGGTTCTGGAAAATCTGTACCATATTCTTGATTCATGCGGCGGGCTATTTCGCGAGTGACTTCTAAATGAGGTTCTTGATCAATGCCGACAGGGACCAAGCTCGCTTTATATGCCAAGATATCCGCTGCCATCAAGGTGGGATAGTTTAAAAGAGCCATGGTGGCGTGTTGTGGATGTTGTTTTACTTTATCCTTAAACGTCGGTAAATGCTGCATCTTAGCAATGGTTGTGACTGAAGAGAAATAAAATGCTAACTCAATATGTTCATTGACTTCGGCTTGTTGAAACAAGATACTTTTGTTGGGATTCAAACCCGCAGCAAGATAGTCGATGATGACTTCACGACGATTGGTGCGTAGCTCTTCCACTTTGTAAGGGGTTGTCAAAGTATGGACGTCCGCTACCATATAGAGTGCTTCATATTCCGGGTTGTTTTGGAGTTCGAGCATCCCTTTGACAGCACCTAAATAATTGCCTAAATGAAGGCGTCCGGTAGCTCTAATTCCTGCTAATACACGTTTCATAATTAAATAAGTTGTTGGTTGTTAGGGGTTGGTGGTTAGTCAACTCTTTAAACGAACAATTTCTCCTCTTTTATTGTTTTTTTCTTTGATATAAATGTTTTTCTGTTTTGTGCCGACGAATGACAAGTTCTGTAGTCTCTGCTTTCCTTTGTAAGGACTGTATCTGTAGACGATGATTTCTTTGTAACTTATCGTTTGTTTGTCGACGTATTTTTTGTTCAGCTTCGCCAAAGGTACCCATCTATTGTAACAATAAACTGCATAGTTGATTTACTGAGTTGACCTGCTCTCTTTGTGATTTCTCCAGTAAGCAAACCCACCATAAATTCGGTATCACTTTTTGTGAGTGTATCCTTTTTTAAGGTGATTTTATACGGTTGTGGTTGATATTCTGACATATAGAATGATGTTCTTCTTGATAAATATAAATAAAAAAACTCCCGAAGGAGTTTACTACTGATGATGCACACAAAAAACAAACTCCTTTATTGTTGAAGAGTTTGCCACCAAGCTAGTTGGATCTGTAGTGTGATCATAATTTTATTATAACATATCTTGTTGTTATCGTCATTTTTTACCAAATTGTAGCAGTGCTAAAGGTCTTCACAGCAGTTTCATAGGAGATGATTAACAGTCTGGATGGGTGCATAGTATCTTGAATAACGATATGCTCTTGGTTACTGAGATATGGAACCACAACAAAATAGTGATTGTTGCTTAATCCAATACTGTATCTGATCGGTTCTGTGAAGGCTGCAAAGGAAGTCACACGTAAGATGATACGTTTATTGCTGAGCACTGCTTCCCGCAACAAAGTGTCAGCAGCTTGGCGTTCTTCACCGGCACTGACCATTTCGTGATCTACTGAAGGGTAATTAATCCGTTGGTCAATCACCTTATACGCGTTATTGTTGGTATGAAGCTCATAGACATGCGGTTCTCCGCCAAATGATTTCACCATACTATGTATGAGCGTGCGATTTTGTAACACAACTAAGAAATCTCCAGGCGGATTCGTATAAGGTAACCCTCTCCAAGAGTAACGAAATGGAATAAGACCAGTTGCGAGTTGAACATTTCTAATCTGAATATCGGATAGTGATGTTACATCAAGATTATTGCCATATGCTTGAGCAGTTTGGTAGGTTGCTGCTGCTGCCAGATACTGAAATGCTTGAAGTCGTTCATCTCCGCTGGAAAGTCGACTTGCATACTCTCTCAATTGTTCAGGAGTCACGCTCAAATTATTCATTTGAATGTGTTGATCGTTAGGAAGTGTTATGGTTGGACTTTGGGAAAATGTGTATGTTTGTCCATCGAATCTCACTAACTCTTGCTTTAGTATATTTGAAGTGGTCAAGCAGCCGTAGTGAGCGTTGGACTTCTTGGGTTGAGTGCATAACGCACACTTCATTATATACAAAAATTTTCAAACATCAAACCAGGCTACTCTCCAAAAATAACTACATACATATTCTGTGCATGTCGTACGCATACGGCATTAAATTTAGGATTAAGCTGTGCTTCACGATGCCCCAGTGTTGAAGAGTCAAAACACCACTCAATTAATGCTGACCCTGTTTCTGCAACCACATTAGTATTCCCTCGATAACAATGTTGATGCGCTAGATTTTCACCGATGCCTCTCCCTGGATAATTTTGTAATTCTTCTGGGACTTTTCCATCATCAAAATCTCGGCGAAAGCCAGCATGACCATCAAGGCCACCGTATGCCACTAAATCCCGAGTGCGTTTCTCAGCATATCGACATAAATCTTGATTAACAGTAAGGGAAGGGACATTATGTGTTGCCCGATAAGCGTTGAGAGCTTCGACGACTTCTTGATCAGGAATTTCTCGTAGTATTCGAGTTGGTTGAGGAGTTGGTGCACCTTTTACTCCACGCTTGAAATTACCGAGTGCGATAGCTGCAATATTAGTATGGTGTGCTGCACAGATGACTGATGAATCTTCAAGTAAAGATGCTGACTGTTGTTCCTTCCAGCTCTCAATAATTTCTTCTTCTTTATACGTGCCGCTTAGTGTAAGCACGGTAATGTTGTAACAGTCGGGGCAATTTTTGAGTGTATCGCCTAATTTTTCATCACGCTCCACTTGTTGTACAGCAACTTCAGCGGCTTGACATAATCGGGTATCGGTTTGTAGAAGTGGTTTTCCATTTGCTTGTCTATATTCATTGATCAACTCAATGATACGAACATCATCAATAGAGGTATCCAACTCTTCAACACTGACTTGATCAAAAAAGACATAGTCTTTTGGTTGTATTCCTAAGATGGGATGTAAAAAAACTCCTAAAAAGAAGAGTACCAGTCCAAAGATAGCCGAAGAAAGTATTTTTTGCAGATGCTGCAGGATGTGTTTAGCCATTTTTTTGTCCAATAACATACAAATTACTTTTATGGTTTTTCCCATCAGCAAGGTAGCTTAGCACTTTGGTGAGGTGGACTGAATCAAACAACTCTGTTAATTCTTGTTCTGAGTATAGATGGCAATAACGAACTGCATTCGTGTCTCGTCGCCAATCAAGTAAGTAATCTCCCTCTTCTAATTCCTTTATATCAATTGTAGAAGCAATCTCTTTTGATCTTTCAAAAAGGTTACGTTGGGTGTCAAATTGCCATGCTGTAGCAACACATAATCCATCTGGATTTAGCACTTTTGTTAGTTGAAGTAACAGTTTTTTACGAACTTCTTGTGAAGGGACATGATGTAATACACCAAAGAGCACAATTACATCAAAGCTATGCATATCAAGTTTGATGTCTTCTTCAATAATATCTTTATGATAAAAGTTTGCTGTAGGAAGTTTGGTTTGGGCTTGGTCAAGTAAAAACTGGTTGCTATCAATTCCGACATAAGAAATGGTATGTGTAGTCAGCTGGGATTGGATATATTCACCGAACCGTCCATTGCCGCAGCCAACATCAAGGATGCTCACAGCGCTTTGATCTGTATATTGTGTTTTAACTATTTCAATAACTTGTTGCCAGCCTTCCCATGGCTGTTGTCGAGTTTCATCAAAAGATTGACCCACTATTTCATAAAAATGCGTATTTATTGCATTGAGCTGGTGGACGGTGGAT
>CAZULU010000023.1:2500-4373 GCA_964621585.1 uncultured Pseudomonadales bacterium | reverse complement strand
AAAGATAACAAAGACTGAATACTCAAGAGAAAATATCAGTTTAATGATAAAATACTCCAATGGTATTTGCAGCCTTTGATCCAGCGCAGCACATTGAAGTTCTCCGTTCTTTAATTGAGGAACTTGATGGATATGACAAACTCTCCACCAAAGAGTTTGCAAAGGTGGTGAAAAAACATACAGACCCACAAGGTAGACTCTTTTCCAAGGATCAAATCATTGCTGCATATAGACATCTCAAAGCAACTGATCCTGGTTTTATCATTTCAGATGAATTTATTCCCAAAGTTAAAATGAAACCCATCCGAACTGGTTCGGGTGTAACACCGGTAACGATCTTGACCAAACCATTTCCTTGCCCGGGCAAGTGTATTTTTTGTCCCAATGATATTCGGATGCCAAAGAGTTATTTACGCGATGAACCCGGTGCTCAGCGAGCTGAACGCAATCAATTTGATCCATATTTGCAAACGATGTCACGTTTGATGGCATTTCGCAATATCGGCCATTTAACCGACAAAGTAGAAATTATTGTGCTTGGTGGAACATGGTCTTTTTATCCGGAAAACTATCAAATTTGGTATATTAAGCGCTGTTTTGAAGCAATGAACGATTTTGGTAAAGGGATTGATAAGAGACAGGAAATTGAAAGAGTCTACGAACAGAAAAACAGAGTACTTCAAGTTGAGTCACGTACAGACAATGAGAAGATAAATCATGCAATTATCCATGGAGAACGTTTAGAAAAAACCTATAATCAGGTTATCTCAGAAATCTACACAGCTCCAGATAAGCTGCTAGGGTTAGATAAAGATCAAACAGCCACTTGGGAAGAACTGTTCGCGGCGCAAAAGGAAAATGAACTCTCAGATTGTCGGTGTGTGGGATTGGTCATTGAGACACGTCCGGATAATATTTCAGAAGCTGAGGTGATTCGAATCCGGAAATTAGGGTGTACCAAAACCCAAATTGGTTTCCAAAGCTTGCAAGATGAAGTATTAGACAAGAATAAACGAGGTCATGATGTAGCGGCGACCAGAAAAGCAGTCCGACTACTCCGCCTAGCAGGGTTTAAAATTCATGCCCACTGGATGCCCAATCTCTATGGTAGTTCTCCCGAAAAAGATATCGCGGATTATCATACCCTATTTAATGATCCGGATTTTAAACCTGATGAGCTTAAGATTTATCCCTGTTCGTTGATTGAATCAGCTGAGTTGATGCAGTATTACCAACAAGGATTATGGCAGCCATATACCCATGACGAGTTGCTAACCGTGCTGACTTCCTGTTTTAAAGAAACTCCAGAATACTGTCGGTTAACTCGAGTGATTCGAGACATCCCTTCTACGGATATTGTGGTTGGAAACAAACAAACCAACTTTCGAGAAGTGGCTGAGCAAGAATTACTAAAAAATGGCGCCAAATCAAGGGACATTCGCTCTCGAGAGATCAGGCACCAAGTGATTGATCCACAAACACTTCAGTTAGATGAAGTGCAGTATGTAACTTCTGTGAGTAACGAAATATTTTTGCAGTACATCACTCCTGAACGTCAGATTGCTGGCTTTCTGAGACTTTCTCTCCCTAAAGTTGCAAATTATATTAATGAACTGAGTGATTCAGCAATGATTCGAGAAGTGCATGTGTACGGTCAAACCACGTCATTTGGGGACAAGCCAGGAGTGACAGAAAAAGGAGCAGATCGGGCACAACACCTAGGACTAGGGAAAAAGTTGATATCCCGGGCCAAAGAGATTGCGAAAGAAAAAGGCTATCCAAGGCTACAAGTCATTTCGGCAATTGGAACACGGGACTACTATCGCAAACAAGGTTTTGAAGATGGAGAGCTGTATCAGTATATACAGTTGTA
>CAZULU010000023.1:0-2400 GCA_964621585.1 uncultured Pseudomonadales bacterium | reverse complement strand
GGAGTTGTAGGAAGTGTTTTTCACCCTTTGAGGAATTCACAGGAGTAACACGTGTGGTGCCGAGGGCGGGTCTCCGACTCTACGAGTCGATAGACTCGGAGAGACTCGAACCCTCCAATAGACAAACTTTTTAATAGACACACGGAAGAGTTATATGTGCCGAGGGCGGGACTCGAACCCGCAAGGCCGTGAAGCCAAGAGATTTTAAGTCTCTCGTGTATACCGATTCCACCACCTCGGCTAGATAGTTCATTCAACTCTTCGTTTCAAATAAGCTCTACCAAATCCACTTTTCAATTGTTTTTCTCTCTCAATTGCTTTGCTTTTGCTTAGACAAGCTTCGTAATAGATTAGCTTCAAAGGTGCTCTTTCTCGTGTCGCAAATACTTTTCCGTTGTTGTGCTTCTCAACTCTATTCTTTAAGTTAGTTGTCCAACCTATATACAGTTTGTTATCTTTTGAGCTTTGTAGAACATATGTAAAGAAAAACATATATCTACTGTAGTACCGATTCCACCCGCCTGCAACGCTATGCGTAGCATTGCGGGCTGGCCACCTCGGCGATTCTTCAAGCAAAGCTTTCAAAAAGAATATCAAGTATTGTACCACTGACGGCCAGAGACTGAAGTAGGAAATGTTCTCTTGAGTTTCCTCTTGAGATTTATCTTGTATAGTATACAATAAACGCAACTCAGTTGCATTTATTGAAGGTGTCTTATGATTCTTCCTATTATTATTCTGGCTACATTTTTAAGTGGAGTGTTGTCTCTGGTAGGAGCACTAGTGTTAGCGAAAAGAGCTCGTTGGGAAGAAACGTTTACCCTTCAACTTACCGCCTTTGCATCTGGTGTTATGTTGACGACAGCACTCCTCCACTTAGCGCCAGAAGCTGTTCATGAAGGGTTGAGCATTGATTATTTGTTTTCGAGTATTTTCATTGGAATAGTGTCATTTTTTGTTTTGGAACGTTTAGTGCTCTGGTTTCATCACCATCATGACTCTCATGGTCCGAAACCTGCTGCTTGGTTGATTACCGTAGGTGATAGCCTCCACAATTTTATTGATGGTGTTGCCATTGCGGCAGCATTTATGATTGATATTCGTTTGGGTATTGTCACTACTCTAGCTGTAGGTTTACACGAAATTCCTCAAGAAATTGCGGATTTTATTACCTTGATTCGTAGTGGGATGAATGCTTCTCGTGCAATTTTGATCAATATCCTTTCTGCAACAATGGCTATCTTGGGCGGTGTTACGACGTTCCTCATTAGAGATAGTATTGAAATATTTATTCCCTTTATCGTGGCTTTTTCTGCCGGTATGTTCTTATATATTGCTTTATCTGATTTGATTCCAGAATTGCATCATCACACCAAAGACAACAAAGAAAAATGGAAGCAATTACTTTGGTTTGGAGCAGGGATTTTCTTAATGTTTGGAGTAACAGGATTTATTGAAGAGCAATTGCATGCTGACGATCACAGTGATGAAGAAATTCATCTAGAGATCGATGATGATCATCTTGAAGATGTGGATCAACACGACGAGTAAACACGTTGTACAATACTGAATATGCCAACAAAAGAAGTACGTGGTCTTACATTCCATTTCCCTAACGAGATTGAATTCAAAGGAATTTATGAAGAAGTTTTTAAAGATAACCTGTATTATGCAGATTTAGAAACTCTTGCTCCTCGGATTATAGACTGTGGAGCGCATATTGGAGTAAGTGTCCTCTACTTCAAAACTACATTCCCCCAGGCGAAAATTATTGCTTTCGAACCAGAACCTACACTTTTTAAGTACTTGCAAAAAAATGTTGATGCCAATTTCCTTACTGATGTCGAATTGATCCCCAAGGCTGTTTGGAAAGAAGATGGGGTGATTGATGTATATGTGGATAGTCAGCAAGAGAATCATTGGCTATCGACGACATCTATTCAACCAGGAGCCTGGAACTTACGCCAAGAGACAGAGCCAGTCATGGTTGCCGCTACTCGATTGAGTCATTATTTAGATGAGCCAGTGGATTTGTTAAAACTTGATATCGAAGGAGCTGAGACGGAAGTTATTAAAGAAATTCAACCAAAATTAAAGAATGTTCGACGATTGTTAATTGAGTTTCATGCCAATCGAGTGCATCGACCTGAAGGGCTGATCAAGATTCTTAAAAGCAATGGATTTGAGGTGACTGCGTATTTTGAAGGCAAGGAGTTGTCGTTAGACAGATTAACCAGACGAAAACCGACGTTGTACTTATTAGATTGTTACAAAAAGTAGTGTTTAGTTGTTCTGTCTTGTTGTGTAATTGTGTTATTTTGTTAGAATATAGTTCTGAACAACTCGCGGGTGTAGCTCAATGGTTAGAGCTCCAGTTTTCCAAACTGGTGACGAGGGTTC
>CAZULU010000022.1:10036-12156 GCA_964621585.1 uncultured Pseudomonadales bacterium | reverse complement strand
CTGTCTGTACCCGACTCATCACCCATCGATCCATCAGATCTTTCGGTTGAGGAATGGTGTTCACAACAATTTGGTGATCACCAGCATACATTTTGTAGAAGGTAAACATATTCCACCAGATCAAAAAGACTTTTTTACGAATTTCTGAGACATCTCGTTCACTGAAGTTAAGATTTTCACCTTTCATAACAGTTGAACTCATCAAATACAGACGTAAACTATCGACTCCATATTCATTGATGACTTTCATAGGATCAGGATAGTTCTTTTTGGACTTACTCATCTTTGAACCGTCTTCAGCCAAAATGGTTCCAGTAGTAACGACATTTTCGAAAGGATGTTTGCCAAAAATACCAACGGACAACACATGCATGGTGTAGAACCAGGCACGAGTTTGTGCAATGTATTCCGAGACGAACTGGGCTGGGTAGTTTTGTTCAAATCCTTCTTTATCTGTGAATGGATAATGTCGGGAAGCAAATGGCATAGAGCCTGATTCAACCCAACAGTCAAACACTTCAGGTGTTCTTCTCCCTTTGATAGTTTTCGCGTCGTCTACCCAGACTTCAATATCATCAAGGAATTCTCGGTGAATATCAGTCAGATTTTCAACTTGCTTGGGATCGACAGCCCACTGTTTGAGTTCAGCTATCGAGCCGATAACACGTTGCAGAGGATGTGAAGTGTTAGTTGTTGGTTGTTTTTGATCAGTTGATTCGATCCAGACTGGCATGGGGGTTCCCCAGTACCGAGAACGGGAGATGTTCCAATCTGGGGCATTGTCTAAACCTTGACCAAATCGGCCATGTTTTAAGTGCTCGGGATACCAGTTGATATGTTCATTTTGTGCTTTGAGATCAGCTTTCAGTTTTTGGACGTTGATGAACCAAGCTGGCAATGGTGCATAATACAGTCGAGTATTACAGCGATAACATTTGGCAACACTGTGTGTATGCATTTGCTCGTTGTACATCAAACCCCGATTTGTCAAATCTTCGTTGACCAATGAATTAACTTTTTGGATATACATACCCGCCCAAGGAGTGACTTCAGGTTTCAATTTCCCTTCACTATCGACATGCTCGACCATTTGGATGTTGTGAAGCTTCATGACACGATAATCATCTTCTCCATAGACTGCCAAGGTGACGATGCCGGTGCCCTCATCAGCAGTGACGAAACTATCAGCGATAATGACACCCGCTTTCTCTCCAGTTTTACGCTCAGGAAAAAAATCATAGTGAAGTTCAAATTCAAAGGTTTCTAAGTCTTTTCCGGTGTAGCGTTCCACGATTTCATAGTGTTCATCAGTCAACATATGAAGTGTACTTTCGGCCAAGATATAAAATTCATTCCCTTGACTGACTTTTACATACTCTAATTCAGAATTTACTGCCAGGGCTGGAGTAGCCAATTTGTTCCAAGGAGTGGTAGACCAGGCAAGAAGATAGGTATTTTGCTGATTTTTCACTTGGTATTTGTACGTGTTGGAAGGCTCGCTCAATTCTTCGTAACTGTTGTCCATGGCGATTTCAAAATTGGAAAGTGGTGTAGCACATCGAGGACAGTACAAAATTACTTTTTTACCTTCATATACTAAACCTTTATCAACGAGTTGCTTGAATCCCCACCACACAGATTCCATGAACGACGTGTCCATGGTTTTATAGTTATTCTCGAAATCAACCCAACGACCGAGGCGTTCGATAATTTTTTCCCACTCTTTATCTAAACGCAAAACTTCTGAACGACACGCTTGGTTAAACTTATCAATCCCCAATGCCTCAATTCCTTTTTTACCACCCTTAATGTTGAGGTTTTTCTCAATCATGTTTTCAATCGGTAGTCCATGACAGTCCCATCCCCAAACGCGTTCTACGCGATAGCCTCGCATGGTCCAGTAGCGTGGCACCACATCTTTGATGGTGGAGGCCAATAAATGCCCATAGTGAGGTAAACCTGTTGCAAAAGGAGGGCCATCGTAAAAAACATATGACTGTTTTGGATCTTTTTGATCTACTGATTTTTGGAATGTGTTGTCTTTGCGCCAGAACTCCATAACACTTTCTTCGAGTTGTGGAAAGTTTGGTCGTTGTTTGAGATCTGTGATTTTTGGCATA
>CAZULU010000022.1:0-9936 GCA_964621585.1 uncultured Pseudomonadales bacterium | reverse complement strand
ATACTTCCGCAATGCGGCTATATACACAAGAGGGCTTTCAGGTTGAAAACGGTACCACCTCTACTTCAGAGACTAGGGATTTGATACTAGTGATCAGAACTGATATCTCCATTCAGCTCCCTGTTCTCTGACTTATTCCTGCTATGACGGGCATACCCGGCGAGGTCTATTGCGGTTGTTTGTTGTTGGTGGTTGGCTGTTCCCACCGAAACCGGTTCTTCTCGCTTCGCTCCCGCCAAGACGGGATTGTTTGGTGATAGCCAAACTCTGACGAAATTATTGTCTAGAGTTAATTATAGCACTTTGAATGTACTGAAACAAGAAAAATACAATTACCTGATCAACATGGCATCACCAAAACTAAAAAAGCGATAGTTTTGTGAAATTGCTTCCAGATACGCCTTCCCAACAGAACTTGACAGAAAAGTTGAAAATTCATGTGGAGTGTTTGGTGCGCTCACAAAGGCGCTAACCAACATTAATAAGGTGGACTTTGGCAGATGAAAATTGGTAATTAATTGATCAACGAATTTGAACTGATATGGTGGGTAGATATAGATACTGGTTTCTCTGGATTGGGCTTGCAATTCGCCATGTTCATTGACTGCTGATTCCAAAGTCCTCATCGAGGTGGTTCCAACTGCCAGGATCTTTTTGCCCTCTTGTTTCGCGTGATTTAGGCTATTTGCAGTTTTTTCAGTAATTTCAAAATACTCAGCGTGCATATGGTGACTCGTCACATCTTGGTCTTTGACTGGTAAAAAAGTGCCCAAACCAACATGGAGGGTGACCTCTTCAATCTGGACACCTTTGTCTCTCAATTGTTGATCTACCTCAGTTGTAAAGTGAAGACCAGCGGTAGGAGCGGCTGCTGAGCCAGCGACTTTGGCATAGGTAGTTTGGTACAGCTGGCGGAGTTCTTGTTCATCATTTTGATTCCATTCAATGTAGGGCGGTATGGGAGTATGCCCAATCGCTGAAAAAGCATTAAGCAACTCAGTTGCGTGTTTGTTAAAGCGAATTTTTCGAGTATAGCCGGTGATTTCCGTGCAGGTAGCAGTCAGATCTGAGTTATCAAATAGTACAGTTTGGCCGAGTTTTAGACCTGGTTTGGTGAGGACCTCCCACTCCTCTGCTCCTTTGGCGATTGTGAGTTGTTTGTTCAACAGTAACTCAACATGTCCACCTGTACTTTTTTTTCCCAACAATCGAGCAGGGATGACTTTTGTGTTGTTTCTGACGAGGACAGTATTTGCGTCTAATAATTGTGGTAAATCATAAAAATGACGATGTGCCACCTTACCGGTTTGACGATCTAGTACCAACAAGCGACTACTATCGCGTGGTTCAGCAGGATGCTGAGCAATTAGTCCTTCAGGCAAATGATAATCAAATTGGTCCAGAGTGAGCATGAGGGGATTATACACGAATTTGGGACTAGAGACTTGATATCAGGGATTAGTTCTTGGCTACTCTTCATGTTAAAATAGAAGGATGTCTTTCAAGTTTCGGTTACACAATACCAAAGGCCATGCTCGGGCTGGTGAGTTCTCCACTCCGCATGGTGTAGTCCAGACGCCCATTTTTATGCCAGTAGGCACATTGGCGACGGTGAAGTCGTTGGATACCAAAGATATTGAAGATACCCACGCTCAGATTATTCTCTCGAATACTTATCACCTCTACCTTCGTCCTGGGATGGAAATTCTGACCAGCATGGGCGGAGTCCATAAGTTTATGCAATGGGACAAGCCAATGTTGACTGACAGTGGTGGTTTTCAAGTCTTTTCACTGGGGAAACAATTGGAACAGAAAAATAAGCGGAGTAAAACGGAATTGATTCCTAGCGTAAAACTCAATCGAACCCCATCTGTAAAACATAAACCATCAAACAAGATTAGCGATCATGGCGTCGAATTCACTTCTCATATCGATGGGACTAAACATGAATTCACTCCCGAAAAAGCCATTGAAATTCAGCGGATGATCGGGGCAGATATCATTATGGCCTTTGATGAATGTACGCCTGACCAGGCAGATATGGCGTATACTCGGGAGGCACTTGATCGCACACATCGTTGGGCGAAGCAGTGCAAAGAGTTTTGGGAGTCGAAAGGTCGCAAGAGTATTTACGGTACCTATCAAGCACTGTTTGGTATCGCCCAAGGAGCGATGCATAAAGATTTGCGAAGAGAGTCTGTGCAAACGATTGTGGATCTTGATTTTGACGGCATTGCGCTAGGTGGCGAAACTGTTGGGTACAATATGAAAGGAACGGTTGAGTTGATGGATTGGGTACGAGATATTTTGCCAGAGGGAAAACCACGCTATGCAATGGGATTAGGACGTGATCCACAAGACATCGTCGATGCCGTATTGGCGGGATATGATATGTTTGATTGCGTCGCGCCAACGCGGTTAGCTAGAAATGGCACGCTCTACTACGGCGAAATTGATTTTGCTTCAACCCCGATTTTCTCTTCTCCATTTAAGAAAGGTCGCCTACAAATTGGTAACGCACAGTTTGCGTTTGATGATGAAGTTATTCAGAAGGATTGTGATTGTTATACCTGTCAATCTGGCTATACTCGAGCATATTTACGACACCTATTCAAGACAGATGAACTCACCTATTACCGGCTAGCATCGATTCACAATGTTCGTTTTATGGTCCGCTTGACGGAACAGCTGAGAGCGTGGATAGTGAAGGTTGAATAAAATTTATTGTGCTATGTTCTGGGCGAATATATTTTTTTTGCTCTTAAAATTCTTCCATCTTCTGAGATTATTTGGAAGCCCATATTTACGCCTTTGTTTAGCATCCAACCTTTCATACTTTCGTTTCTAGTACTAAACCATTGTTCGATGGTCTGATTGCGTTGGTTGGCAAGTTCTTGTAACTGGACTGAAACTTGTTCATAGAGTTTAGTGGTCTCTGAGGGCATTCTTTGTTTGCTTTCATCTGTTCTTATAGAAACAATAACAACATTGTCTGGTCTAACCTTAACATCAAGATACTTTGAACCATATTCGATTCTCCATCCTTGTGTTTCATTTTCTGACATACAAATTTCTCCTCCGGGTAACTTTATCAACTAATTATTGAAATGTGGCAAATAGTTATTGAGCGTAAGCTGATTTAGCTGCTAGTTTATCGCCAATTTTTTTAGCCAGTGCATCAAATTGTCGAACTATCTCAGGCTCAGCTTGTCGGTCGATGCTTTGCATAAGCGTAGACAGTTCTTCAAAAGATGTTTTCATTTCTTCTACACTTGTAACTTCTTCTCTTTGAAGCCTTCCGATAATTGCGATAATGTGTTTTTTCTTAGCATTTTCTGCGCCACCAAAAGCGGTACTAAATCTATTTTCAGGTAATTGGTCAGAAGCTGCCATAGATCCTTTCAGATTACAAATAATAGTGTATTTTGTTACCTTTTCCCTCCCCCAATTACTCCGATCAACTGATGACCGAAATCGTTTAAGAGTGCTTCGGTGTTTTCGCCTAATGGGAAATTGGCGATTCTACGTTCAAAGGTACTTGCGACACTGGTGATAATTTGGCGAGCTTCTTCAGCACTGGTAGAGACTTTTTTGATAATCTCAAATGGCGAAAAATTCTTACTATCCATATCCTCCTTTGCATAGACCAACGAATCAACTAAATCGTTTAACTGGTACAAAGCATTCAGTTTATAGTTGATGGCAAGTTGGAAATTGGCTGGTAACTGTTCTGGATCGCTGTGTTTGCGAATAACCTCACCGACTAATCCAGAGTAGATAATTGAATCCATCGAGCGGATGTGAAAGATAGAATAGACATCTTGAATGGAAAACTTTTTTTCTGATGATAAATCACTGTAGAGCGATAGTAAGAGCGTGTCTTGCAATGGGAAAATATACGAAAATACGGTTTCCATGGTTTGACGGACAGCAGGTGTATCAACGATCTGGTAAATATTTTGTAGAGCAGGTTGGACTGCTTGCCACTCAGTTTCTAGGGTTGCCTCAGTTTGTTCAGCTCGATGGCCAGATCTGGCATCGAGCAACTCTTGAACCTTAGGGATTAGCGCCAAAATATCTTGAGTACGTTGAGTAACTTGATCAGGATTGGTCTCTGCGATACTTTCTGCAAAAATTAAATAGACTAAACGCAATGTGTTTAAAGGAAAATGAGGTTTACCCGCATTGACCTGATATTTTTCAGCAATAGAAGAAACTGATAATTGAGCTGTTGTGTGGTCTGTCATGGGGAAAGCATAACAAAAAAAGATGTAAGAGACTAGATGTAAGAACTGGGTTGTAGGATGTAAGTGATCCATCTCCGCTGGTTAGCGGATCGGGATGACAATTGTTATACTTACATCCTACAACTTACATCCATAGTCTGTGGTATCATAAAAATCTATGAAAATGTCAGCATTTCGAAATACAGCTATTGTTATTTTGTTAGTGAGCTTAGGCGTGGTAGTCGGCTTTCGTTTGGGGCGTGGAGAGAATGTCCCATTGTTTTCTCAACTTGCCAAAGGAACATTGATTAATGCCGAACAACCTCGACAATACCAGGACGTGGATTTTGCTCAGTTCTGGGAAGTGTGGAATATTTTGGAAAATAGTTACGTAGAACCTGAAAAAATTGATACACAAAAACAAGTCTATGGGGCCATTCAAGGGATGACCGCCTCCTTAGAAGATCCGTATACTTTTTACTTACCTCCGGTTGATCAAAAGCGCTCAACTGAAGATTTGGCCGGAAAGTTTTATGGAGTAGGTATTGAACTAGGATATACTGAAGGAATATTGTCGGTTGCAGCGCCTCTCAAAGGAAGTCCTGCAGATAAGCAAGGAGTTCAAGCGGGTGACTTAATTTTACGGATCAAAGACGATAAAAAGAAAATAGATAGAGATACAAATGGCATCACCCTCGACGAGGCTGTGAATTTAATTCGAGGCGATAAAGGTGTGCCAGTCACTCTCACGTTGGCACGCGAAGGGGAAAATCAAACCCTGGACGTATCTATTGTTCGTGATGAAATTATCGTGCCCTCCGTTGAGTTGACATTTGTGGAACACAATGGCAAAAAAGCTGCTCACATTATTTTGTCTCGCTTTGGAGACAGAACAGACCAAGAATGGAACTCTATTGTGGCCCAAATCAATAGCGAGCCAAACGTACGAGGTGTGATCTTGGATGTGCGTAATAATCCTGGTGGATACTTAGATGGAGCGATTGATATTGCCAGCGAATTTATTAAAGATGGCGTGGTAGTGTCTCAACAAGGACGGACTAGAACCGAAAAATACACTGTGACTCGTCAAGGACGTTTAACTGATGTACCAGTTGATGTACTTATCAATAAAGGAAGTGCGTCAGCCTCAGAAATTGTTGCGGGAGCATTACGTGATCGACGCAGTGCTACATTGATTGGTGAAAATACATTTGGTAAGGGGACAGTTCAAGATGCATTGCAGTTAAGTGGTGGTGCTGGGTTACATGTTACCGTCGCCCGATGGTTACTACCTAATGGTGATTGGATTCATGAAAAAGGCATTGCGCCAACCATTGAAGTGAAAGATGATCCTGAAACAGAACAAGATGAAGTGGTCTTACGAGCCGTTGAAGAGCTATGATTAAACTACAAGAACCTGTCATCCTCGCGTAGGCGGGGATCGATACCTACACACTAGATTCCTGCCTCCGCAGGAATGACAATCTAAAAGGACTATGGAACATTCTAAACACAACGAACAACCGTCTACATTTGCATTCAAACCTTTTTTTCTCGGTCTATCAGTATCTGCATTAGTGCTCTTTTCTGCAGTTGGAGGAGCCTTGGCAGATCGTTTATTTGTGATTCGACCGTTGGATTCTATCGTCAAACGCAGTACTGTGGAGCTTCCTATTGGTCAAACGACTACTTTACCCGCGCTTGATACTTCAGCCGGCAGCGAATCTGTAGTCGTAGAAATTTCCGAACAAGCATCTCAGTCCGTTGTCACAGTGGCCATACGTCAGCGCCGACAACCAATCTTACGTCGTACGCCTTTTGATTTATTTGGGTTTGGTTTTGATATTCCTCAGGAAATTGGTGAAGAAACAGAGTTGAAAAAAGACATTGGCACGGGATTTGTAGTTGATGGCGAGAACTCGCTGATTGTGACCAATAAACATGTGTTGAGTGACCCAAATGCGGAATACTATGTCATCGATAAAGAAGGTAAAGAGTATCTTGTTGAAAACATCTATCGTGATCCAGCTAATGATATCGCCATTATTAAAGTTGGAGCTAATTTGCCTGCATTAACATTGGGCAACTCTGAGCAACTCAAAGTAGGTCAATCCGTGATTGCGATTGGGACAGCTCTGGGTGAGTTTCGTCATACCGTCACCACCGGGGTTATTTCAGGACTCGGTCGAGGTATTTATGCTGGAGATATTTTTGGAGCGTTAGTGGAACGTATTGATGGCGTGATTCAAACAGATGCCGCGATCAATCCTGGAAATTCAGGTGGTCCGTTATTGAACACTCGAGGCCAAGTGATAGGAGTAAACGTGGCTGTTGCTGGCAACGCGCAAAATATTGGATTTGCGATTCCAATCAATGTCATTAAAGAAAGTCTCGATAATTTCCAAAATACTGGTCGATTTGATCGCCCATACTTAGGGGTGCAATATCAAATGCTGACCGAACGCACAGCCACTGCCAACAATATTCCTCAAGGTGCATACATTACCGAAGTGTTGCCGGGCTCTCCAGCTGATGAAGCAGGTATTCAAGCTGATGATGTTATTACCAAGTTTGATGGTAGTGAGTTAAAAACAGTTGATTTGGCGACACTCATTAATCGTAAGAAAATTGGAGACGAGGTAGAGGTTGAGATTTGGCGAAATGAAGAAACAGTGAAAGCGCGTATTCGGCTACGTCAACGGATTGAATAGGATTATTTTTCACTCTCATTTTCACCAGAGTTGAATGCCCGAATTGTTTCCGTCAACATTTTATCCATAATTCCCTCAATGATGGTGTCTAAGCTATACCAAGAGATGTTGATTCGATGATCCGTGACTCGGTTTTGTGGATAGTTATACGTGCGAATTTTTTCAGCACGCATATTTCGACCTATTGCAGCACGTGCATCACCTATTTTTTCCAGGCGTTTTTGCTCTTCTATCTGCCAGAGCTGAGATCTCAATAACTCGAGAGCAATCTCTCTATTCCGTGCTTGGTACCGTTCTTTTCGAGATTCCACTTTAATGCCACTAGGGACGTGTAATAATTCCACAGCAGTATTCACTTTATTGACATTTTGTCCACCTGCTCCCCCTGCTCGACTAAATGCCCACTCGAGGTCTTGTGGTCGAATCTCTACTGCTTTTGCATGGACTTCTGGCAATACTGCAACAGAGGCTGTTGAGGTATGAATTCTTCCTTGAGATTCAGTCGCCGGCACACGTTGTACTCGATGTACACCAGATTCATATTGAAACAATTGGTAGGCTGTGAGTTCTTGATCATCGATTGTAGTAACACCTTTGACCCGAAAAACGAGATCATCCATAGGAACGATTTTGAGGCCCTTGATTTCACAATACCGATAATACATGCGTTCCAGATCATGGGCCCAGATTTTGGCTTCTTCTCCACCCGCTCCCCCACGAATTTCCACAATACAGTTGCGTGGAACCTCTGTATTTTCTTCACTTCCACCTTCCCCATTCATCATCGCAATCGCATCTTCAAGAGATTTTTTTTGCTCTTCAAGAGACTGGATCTCTGATTGAGCAAGTTCTCGGAGCTCAGGATCTGACAGTAAAGTCTGGTTTTCAGCCAGTTTAGCTTGAATTTCATCAAGTTGGGCCTGGAAGGGATTGTATTCCATAAAAAGCAATATCTAGGGTATTAGTACGCTATTATACAGCATTAGAGGATAGCTTTGGTGTGTTGGACATCGAGTTCAATTTGTTGGACAAGTTCCTCTGGGGTAGAAAAATCTATAATTGGACGGAGATGCTGAACTATATCAATACGAATGCTGCCGGCACGGACGACTTTCTCTGGAAGATTTTTGACATTGAGTAAAAATACTTCAAGACTTGCCCCCTTTTCTTTAAAAGTAGGGATCGGTCCATAATGAAGAGCCCCTTGATAGGTTTTGCCTTGCACTGTGACATAGGCTGCATAAATGCCTTCTCGCAATCTGAAATTCCTTGGAATTTCTAGATTAATTGTAGGAACACCCATTTTTTTCCCTCTACCTTTTCCGGTGATACGGTTACTTTCAAAGCTGATTCTTTCACCTCTCAAGAGACTGAGTTTATATGCGGCAAATAGTAAGACAACAGCAGCGATAAGTTGTGTGGGAGCTAGGAAAGATTTGTAGACAACGGCATCGATAAGTACTGCAGAGACTGGAAACACCAACTCAAGGATAGTCGAGACTTTTGCTTCTGTTTTGGCCAAACCTTTGTAGTAGAGCGCTAAGGCTACCATCCCAGTAGAGAGTGCAATAATGACAAAGCGAAGCAACTGAGAAGTATCCACTTGAGTTAATTGAGCACTTTGTCCCATGACGAGCACAGCTACTCCAGCAAAAACAGTGGTGAAAGCAAAACGTAAGCCTGTCACCAGCATGTCTGGTTTAGTCTGGAGAGCCATCTTGGAGAATACCGTAGATGTTCCCCAGGCAAAAGCAGCTAACAAAGCATACATCGCAGCCGTGATTGTGCCTGCTCCAGTATCAAAATTGACGATCCCATTTTTGAAAGTTACAAAATACGCAGCCACAATAGCTAACACAGCCCATTTAAAATAGGTAGCAGTTAATCGTTCTTTTAAAAATACAGTGGCAGCCAACATGACAAAAACTGGTTGGAGTTTTTGGAGCAGAAAGACGACACTAAAAGAAATGAAGTTCACCTTGAGCAAAGCGGTGGTAAACCAGAGTGTTCCCAGGAGTCCACTAAATAATCCAATCCAGGTAAGATTGAGGATTTCTTTTTTAGTTAGGCTTCGAATCAGCTTTCTTGAAGAAAATAGGACTGGAAGCAAAATAAGTGACCCAATCAGATGTTCGTAAAATACAATAATAACTGGAGGTAAAGCAAAGAGACTGCGTCGTAATACTCCGTCAAAAGCCCAGAGGAAAGCTGCCATAACTATCAACAGTGGGCCATACGGTAAAATTTTCTTGATCTGTAGAAGTGTCATGTCAGAAATTATACGGGAAGATCAAGGAAGAGTAAGGGGCAAAGCGTTCCCTCTGTCATTCTGAATGTATTCAGAATCTAATCTGGTTATATCTTTTCGGCCACTGAGATCCTGAACCGAGTTCAGGATGACAAGTTATTGATTTTAGATTTGTATTTCATACATTTCTTGATATAATGAGAACCTTCTTAATTGAGATTGTTGTTCGTATTCAGCGAATAACACACAGGAACGAACCTTTCCCATTCCGAACAGGGAATTCGTATACAGTATGAAAAGTAACATCCATCCTACTTGGAATCACCAGGCAAAAGTCACTTGTGCATGTGGCGCAGAATTCTTCACTGGTTCAGTGAATGATGCAATTCAGATTGATATTTGTAGTAAATGTCATCCATTTTTTACTGGTGAAATGAAATTTGTTGACGTCCAAGGTCGAGTTGATCGCTTCTTGAACCGTCAAAAAGTGGCACAACAGGCCCAAAAAGGTAAAAAAGCGAAGAAAGCTGGTCAAGACGACCAAACTCCAGAAGAAACTAAGAGTTTGAAAGAACTTCTTCAAGAGGAAAAGAAACGGTTAGCAGCAGACGAAAAAGCCGCTGCCTAATTCGTTATTTAGACATAACCGATAAAACCCCACCATTTGGTGGGGTTTTTAAATCATATAGTGAATTATGTTAGCCCACTCTCTCAATAACTCATATTAATTAACTATAGGTTGACAATTTGG
>CAZULU010000021.1:0-12226 GCA_964621585.1 uncultured Pseudomonadales bacterium | reverse complement strand
GTTTCGAAATACCGTAATACAAATTCACTGCCTACCATGAGCATTACAAATACATAACTGATGAAGAATGTTATGGTGAGTACCATAATGGCCGCAATCGATTGGTAAGGTGAGCGGCGCATATTAATAAAAGCAGTTGTAGTAGCGTTACTCATTGTGACTCTCCTCAACTGATGAATCATCAGGAGTGGCCTCTTTTTTTGGATCCTGAATGGTGATCTCAACTTTGGTTTTTTTGTGTTTCTTTACCTCTTTGGAGTCTCTTTTATCTTGTTTATCAAAGATGCTTAAGTTGCCTTTGTCTAAGTGAAAGATGCGATGTGAAGTATCACCAATTGTCAAATTGTCATGGGTAGCCATGATAATAGTCGTACCTACCTCATTAACCTTTTTTAGAATTTGCACAATCACGCCAGCTGTTTCGCTATCTAAGTTTCCTGTTGGTTCATCTGCAAATAAAACAGCGGGAGCAGTAGCTAATGCTCGAGCTATACTGATACGCTGAGCTTCACCCCCTGAAAGTTGGCTAGGGAAGAGGTGCTCTTTTTCAGGCAACTGTACTAAGTGGAGCAGATCTTGGATACGTTGTTGTATTTCGTCTTTTTTCTTACCAATAATATGGAGTGCGAGTGCAATATTTTCTCCTACGGTCAAATCTGGCAGAAGCTTGTAGTCTTGGTATACAACTCCGATTCGACGACGATGATGATGAATATGACCACGATTAATAGTACTAAGATCGGTGCCATCAAAGATAATACTTCCTTCAGTAGGAGTGTACTCTTTTGTCAATAGACGAGCGATAGTGGTTTTCCCTGCTCCGGAATGACCGGTTAAAACTACAAACTCGCCAGGGTTGATGGCAAAAGTAACATTTCTGAGTGCAGGCTCGCCAACCCCGAAATCTTTAGTGACGTTTTCAAAAATAATCATTACAAATTAAAAAGACTATTAGTAATAAAACAATTGATAATTATGGTATTACTCGGTTGGTAATTTAGCATTTAATTCAAGCACTTTGACACGTTGCACATCCATCAGCCAACCAGCTTTTTGAGCAGAAAAAGTTTCCCCCCAAATCTTGACTTTTGCTCCCTCAAAATTATCTAAATCTACAGAAGAAGACGTAAGATAGACTGTTTGACTAGGTCCTCCAGGTCGAAGGATATGATGTGACCCCTCTCCGTCAACTCCTCCAATTTGTACGACTCCTTCCGCACTGTCTTTCAAATCTTTTTCATTCGGATTGCCGTATACATCGCCAACTTTAATTCCGTCCGTTGGAGATCCAGCTTGAGTGAGTGTATTGTCACCTGCTAGACTTCCAGTTTTTCCCATAAATGCATTTGCCCCAAAACCTGTGCCAATCCCAGCAATAATCGCCAAGATAATGATAGTGAGGGCAGTAGTATTTTTCTTTTTCATAGGAGTGTCTTTCTTTGACGGCTGAACTGTGAATGGTTGTGGTGAAGATGGATGAGCAATCAAACTTTCATCAATAGCAAGCCCGTTATCTGGCTCGTTGGTTTCCACAGTATTCAAACTTATTTTTTTCATGCTAATCATTATAGTGAAATAACGAACAAAGGGAAACTAGTGATTACCACTGAAAGAATAATGATTAGTCGTTGGTAACTTGGGTTGAATATGATATATCAAATCTGAGGTTACAATTTTTGTACCGCTGCCATGATGAAATCATCAATATCACCATCTAAGACAGCTGTAGTATCAGTGGTTTCTTGATCTGTTCGTGTGTCTTTGACAAGCTGATACGGGTGAAGTACATAGTTGCGAATTTGATTTCCCCAGCTTGCTGAGACATGAACCCCTTTTTCTTTCGCCATTTCTTCTTTTCGTTTTTTCTCTTCCAACTCGGCCAATTTTGATTTCAACATTTGTTCTGCCTTTTTTTTATTGCCAACTTGTGTACGCTCTGTGCGACAATCTACTCGTACTCCAGTAGGAATGTGAGTAAGTTCAACTGCCGTATTAACTTTGTTAACATTTTGACCCCCAGCTCCTCCCGCTCTACTAAAATTCCAGCTTAACTCGTCTTCTTTGAGTTCAATGACGCTATCATCTTCACTGATGTAGGGAAGTACCTCTACACCAGAAAATGAGGTTTGACGAAGGTTGTCAGCATTAAATGGACTTTGGCGCACTAACCGATGGGTACCTTGTTCTTGTTTGAGGTATCCGTAGGCGTATGGAGCGCTCACTAGATATTCAGCTGATTTAATTCCGGCTTCTTCTCCTCGAGATTCATCAAGTAATGTATATTTCCAACCTTTTCGTTCGAAATAGCGAGTATACATTCGTTGCAGCATGCTTGCCCAATCCATTGCCTCAGTTCCACCTTGCCCCGAGTGAATTGCAAACAAAGCAGGATAAGAATCAAATTTTCCGTTGAGAAATTGTCGTAACTCAAGTGCTTTTTTTGCCTTCTTCAGTTTTTCGAAAGCAGTTTCAATTTCCGCAACCAATGTATCATCATCGCTTTCATCATACAGCTCAAGGAATGTTGTGAGATCACTTATTCCCTGTGTGACATCTTGGACTTGTTGCATTTCCCCTTCTATCGTTCCAATGTGTTGCATAACGGCTTTGGCATCAGCACGTTGCCAAAAATCTGTAGAGAGCGTTTGGTCTTGGAGTTGTTGTAACTGATTTTGTTTTTCTGCTAGGTCAATACTCGCTACAAGGTCTTTAGCCGCATTGATGCTTTCTTCAATAAGTGAACGCAATTGTTGATTCATAAAGTGTATGTAGATTGATTATTCTGTGATATATATTGGAGTCCAACAGACAGTGGTCATTGTATCATACTCTGGAGTTCAGAAGGAAAAAACGAGACTACTCAGTACTTTCAAAGTCCTTTACAACTTGCTTGCAGTACTCATATCGAGCATACTCAAACGCTTTCTCATGAATAGGCCGGGGGTTATTCTCATCAACAGAGATTAACCTTGATTCTTCTATTTTTGCACCTAAAGGCTTGATCTGTTTTTCCTTTATTTGATCAACCTGGTCTTGAAGTGTTGAAACTCCTTGAACAAGCCCTGAAGAGGCTTGAGGAGTTAAGCTAGCTAACTGTGGAGGGAGAAGTTCGGGTTGATAGTTAGCAACATAGACACCTCCGCCAATAAGTCCTGCTATAACCAGAAGTAAGAAGAGTTTCTTGAGTGACATTGGTGATAGTATCTACTAACCGATAGGACTTATCAATGACTAGTTATAAGCTTCTGAGAGTACTATTCTGAACGGAGTGCTTCGATAGGCGAAAGAGAACTGGCTTTTTTGGCGGGAGCGACCCCAAAAATAATTCCGACTGCAGCTGATACTCCAAACGCTAGTCCAATGGCTTGAAGGGTAACAACAGCTGGGAAAAAGTTTTGAATAATCAGTGAGCCCCCATAGGCTAGAGCAACTCCAATCATTCCACCAATGATTGATAAGGTGGCTGATTCAATCAAAAACTGCAGCAATATCTGATTAGGAGTGGCTCCAATCGCTTTACGCAAACCAATCTCTCGAGTTCTTTCCGTAACCGTCACTAACATAATGTTCATAATACCAATACCACCTACGACAAGAGAAATGGCCGCAATACCGCCAAGGCCTGCTGTTAAGACGCCGAGGACACTGTTAATCGTGTTCAGTAAGGTAGTTTGATCAACCACAGTAAATTGATCTTCCTCCAAGTCTTTCAAAAGTGTTTGTTCAATTCCCTTTTTGGCTTGATCAATAGTATCCTGATTTCGTGCCTGAAAAATAAAGGAGTCAATAAGCTGAGTGTTGAATTGAGTAAATAGAGTATCTAACGGCATATAGACATAGTTATCAAAACTGGGTCCCCCAAAGCCGCCGCCTTTTTCCTCTAACACCCCGAGCACTTTGTATTGGGCTCCGGACAGACTAACCTTTTTGTTTACTGGGTCAACTGTCCCAAATATTTCAGTGGCTACTTTAGAACCTAACACGATGACGCGCTCTTTTTGCTTACGTTCGGCTTCTGTAAACCAACGTCCTTTTACGGTTTTAGTATTGTTTACTTTTTCATAGATAGGATAGACACCGTAAATGGTGACTTTTTTGGTAGTAGACCGATATTTTGCATCTGCTATGCCGAGTCCGGTCGGAAGTCCATTAGCAATTGTGCTTCTATTTCTTTTCAGAACTTCTTCAAACTGTTTAACAGTGAGAGTAGGTCGAGTGCTTTCAATGATAGCTTGTTCTTGATTGCCAAAACCACCGTTTTCTCCGAATGGATTCCCCGGGACCACAAACAAAGTATTGCTGCCCAATCCTTCAAATTGTTGAGCTACGTATGTTTGTAAACCAGTTCCTATGGAGGTGAGCAATACTACCGATCCAACGCCAATGATAATACCCAACATAGTCAAAAATGAGCGACCTTTGTTGCGGCTTATAGATTCCAGGGCAATGATTGTGGTATCTAAAATATTCATGCGAGCTTTTTAAATAGATTAATCTTGCGTTTTACTTCTAAGATTTCTTCTTTCGAATGGGTTCCTTTCATTCGTTCATTCCATCCATATTTATCATCATAAAAAATTTCTCCATCCTGAAAAAACACTAGTCTTTTGGCAATCATTGCTACTTCTTCTTCATGTGTGACCATGATAATAGTTTTGCCTTCTTTATGGAGTGTTCGTAGGATTTCTTTAATTTCTTCACCACTTTTGGAGTCGAGATTTCCGGTTGGTTCATCCGCGAAGATAATTGCGGGGGTATTAATCAGCGCCCGAGCAATCGCCACGCGTTGTTGTTGTCCACCTGATAATTGAGAAGGTTTATTGAGGAGCCGTTCTCCAAGTCCAACCTTATGTAGCATCTCAATTGCGCGCTGTCGACGTTCTTCCTTGTCTACATTGGCGTAGAGTAGCGGGAGAGCGACATTATCAATTGCGGTGGTTCTGGGTAATAAATTAAATTGTTGAAAAACAAAACCTATTTCTTGATTGCGTAACCGTGCTTGTTCTACCTCAGAGTATTTTCCAACTTCTTTCCCACTAAACCAAATATCACCAGAACTTGGGGCATTAAGAATACTTGCAATTTGAAGGAATGTAGATTTTCCAGAGCCAGATGGTCCCATTATGGCTACAAACTCACCTTTTTCAACCTCAATACTTACTTCCCGAAGCGCATGAATTGCGACTTCTCCCATTTGGTACGTTTTAGAAACGTTTTTGAGGCGGAGTACAGTTGATTTCATAGTTATTGTGGCAGAACAATCTCATCTTGGTCACTCAATCCACTCAAGACTTCAATACGGTCATCAGTTTCCATTCCCACCTCAATTTCACGTTCTTCTGCGGTATTTTCACCGGTTCGTACTTGAACATACACCTTCCCATCTCTCTCTATAGTGGCGTCAAGTGGGATTGAGAGCGCATTATCACGGGTATCAATCGTAATATTCACATCCCCATTCATACCAATACGAAATCTGTTGAGATCAGGTTGAACAATAGGAAACTCCACAATAAATACAGTTCCGGTTGATGATTGAGCGCTTTTATAGGAAATATAATTAACAGAGGAAAGAACTTCCTGATCAGGGTAAGCATCGAGTAATATTTTTGCCGACTGGCCTTGCTTAATGACACTAATGTCAGATTCATCCACGAGTGCTTGAAAAATTAAAGATCCCGGGTTAATGACTTCAAATGTGTCTGTAGGACCAAGTGTGACTCCAGCAATATGGGTGGGCGAAGATACTAAAACTCCAGCTAATGGTGAAGTTAGGCGAGAGTTCTGGATAGCGATGGTATTCAGTTCAACATCAATCACCGTATTCTTTAAATCAATATTGTTTTGTTGAACAGATCGCTCCTCATTCTTAGGTAACCAACGATCTTGGGTGTTGTCTTGAGTCTGTTCCCAATCAAGACGCTCTCGATCATAAAGATTTAAGCTTCTTTCTAAATTTTTTTGTAAAGAGCTAGGATCTATCATAGCTATGGTTTGACCACGACTCACGACATCACCTTCTTTGGCCCCTAAATAGGTTATTTTTCCGCCCGCTGCGAAACGAAGTCTAGCATACTCTTTTGCATTAATTGCGCCATTCACCTCTATTGTTTTAACAAGACTGCCTTGTTCAGGTTTGATAAACACTAACTGTTCTTCCGAGGAATTCTGTTTTCGCGCGAACCAAAGTCCACCAAGTACAACGATTGCTAGACAGAAAGCAATAATTTTCCAACGGCGTTTAAAATTGAAACGAATTCTTTTCATACGAACTACATCTTACTCTTTCAAGGCAGAGTGGTAAATATGGAACAGTCACTACGGTGTTATTAAAGTATCTTGCCGGAGGGTGTCCTCATAGAGGCGTTGGTCATTGTAACGGACAGACAAAAAGTTCATCTTTGAAGTCGTTCCAGATTGCTTTTGTAAGGTCAACTGATATCTTTTTTGTAAGGAATTGGTGGTATTGAGTCTGACTACTGTTTCTTGTTGTTCCGGCACAACTACCCAAAATCCCATTTCCTTCAAATTATTAACAGTACTTTCTGAGATTTCTAGCGAAGTAATAGGTGAAAAATTGCCTTGAGCAATCTGTGTCTGTACAAACTCTTGATACGGTTGGTTATTTATCGTTAGCTCATCTATTGGGGAATCTTTTGGTAAGTAGATTCTGACATACGATTTATACATGCCAGCCAGTTGTCGTAGTTCCTCTGGTGGTCCAGGGTTAAAGTAGTTCAGTGTGATTGATGAAGTTAGTTTGTCATTGTCAGTTTTTTTGTCAAGAGAAATGGTGCGGGTAACACAGCAGTTCGATTTGTTCACTCCTAAATTTGCTTCGTACACTGAAAAATAATCTGCAACACAATCAAGACCACACGTAGTGTTTCTGAGAAGGCCTGCTAGGTTATGTTGAGCAAACACATCTTGTACTGGAGGAGTATCAAAATGAAATTGAATGTTTTTATCTTGAGCTTCTTGTACAACCGCCCTCAGTAACTCCAAAGTTTGATTTGGAGAGAGATCTTGAAGTTTATAGCCAAGCTGTCTTGTAAGGGAAGCTAACAAATCACGCTTTTTGGTAGAACCGGGGAAAAAATCACTTTCAACTTCATGTTGTAGAAAAACATAGAGTTCGTCAGCGCTGACAGTTTGTTGATAATCAGGAATGTAAAGCTCCCCAAGTGTGTGAAGAGCCAGCTCTACTGTAGAAAAGTTAATAGCAACCACTCCATGGACTGAGTGAGATAGTGCCTGTTCAAAAAACCACTCGACGTTGTTGGCTGATTTTTCAAAATCTGGATGCCAGTTGGCATCTCGGAGTTTCCAAAACCCTTGTTGAAAAGCTTCTTGAATTGGTAAAGGTGGTTCAACATGACCATCAAGTTGTCCGTCAGGGACATAAATATCCTGAACTTCAAAGTGCATGAGTTTGCCCTCTTGGAGTGCGATCTCAGCATAGGAACCCATAAAACCACCAGAGGGTCTCAGTTCCATATTATTTTGTAGTAACACAAGATAACGTTTTGGTTCTGAAGTAGCAAAACTGTCGGCATATTCAAGGAGTAATGGGTCGAGAATTGTGAGGGCAAAACGTATGTCAGACACAGTGGCACTAAGGGATGAAGGATCCGTTTTTAGTACGTTAAATAGAGTATGTTTCAACGGTCCTGTTTTTTCTTGATTTTTAATAATTTTGTTGAGTTGTGTATCGATAAAAGCGAGATCAGTATCCAATGCTTGGACTTCTTTACGCGTGGAAGTACGTTGATTAATGACAGTATGGTAGATGAGCTGAGTGTTATGCGAGAGGGAAGGTGTGCGCTGAGCTATACGTAGAGTGGTGTCTGTGAGATCCCAAAATGAGGTTTCGTCAGCTAATAAGGTATGTGGTAGTAAAGCTGCACGAGCAATGGTGGCGGAAAATTTTGCTGAGGAGAAAGCGTGCTGTTTTAGTAGAAGTGCAGTAACACCCACCAGGACTAGTCCGATGACTGTAATTCCAACAAAATAAAGACCAATAGAAATAGCAATAAACCGTATCTTGTGTGCCATTGGTGATATTGTACAGGCTTCAATGATATACAAAAGGAGGAACATGATGAGATCATGTTCCTCCAAATCATTGTATTCACACTTATTGGTACGAAACTTTAAGAATTTGGTCGCCAATTTCTAGTTCACGAAGCACATCCATTCCTTTTGTAACTTTGCCGAACACAGCATGTTTCCCATCTAGCCAAGGTGTTGCTTCATAGGTAATAAAAATCTGACTACCGCCGGTATTAGGTCCTGCATTTGCCATGGATACAATCCCTTCACTATCATGTCGTAAGGATGGATCAAATTCGTCAGCTATTGTATATCCTGGTCCACCGGTTCCCCACATTGCTTGTTTACTATCATCTTTGGTCAGAGGATCACCTACTTGTGCCATGAAATCAGGAATGATGCGATGGAACTTAATTCCTTCGTAGTACCCTGTTTTAGCGAGATTCAAAAAGTTGGCGACAGTTAACGGAGCCTTTTCTTGATAAAGCTCAAAGGTTATCTCTCCTTTATTTGTCACGATCGTTGCTTGTTTCGCTTGAATAGCTTCAAAGTCTGAAAGTTGCTTCATAGTATTTCCTTCTAGAGCAGGGCTAAGTTGATTTGTATTTTGGTTGATTGCGTCGGTTGATAAATTATCTTGGGTTGTGAGCGAGGAAGTCGGTGTCGTTCTTGCACAACCAGAGAAGATAATACTTGTGAGTACTGTGGTGAGGAGAAGTTTGTATTTCATATGCGGAAAAGTATAACAACAAATCAGTGTCTGGGCTACTTGCGGGTTATAGTGTATGTAGTTACGTGTTGAAGGAATATAGCTGGGGAATCTTCCAATAGAAATTGTTGAAATTCTTGATATATAGCTTTCCTTTCAGTTTGATCACTAATCTTTCTGCCATTTTCTAACAATGCGTCGATTCGAGGATTTTTGTATTTTGTAAAATTAGTATTTTGAGTAGAGTGCCAGAGTGAGTATTGATCGGGATCTTTTGGAATTTGTTGCCCAACAAGCATCACCTGATAATTATTTACATCAGGATAAGCCACGACAACAATTTGTACCTGAATCCGCGCGTTGCTGCACAAATCTTTTTGTTTAATCTCACTGCTTTGTTGACAGGCGTTTTCAGCTAATAACCCTAGCTCCTCCCACTGTCTTTTAATTTCCTCTGCCTCAAATTGAAAACCAGCAGTAGTTGTTAGCGTAAAGTGGAGTGGTTGTGCAGGTACCTCATCTAGAACGCGTTCAACAGCACGCTGTTGATCAAAAGAATAGGATTTCACACCTTCGAGGTATGCCCATGAGGTGGGATTGATAGGCCCTTTGGCACGTTGTTGACCATCAGGTTTTTGAATTGCGTAGGCAAGTGCTTGGCGAATGTTTTTTTGAAAGAGCGGATCGTTGTGGTTGAAAAAAATTCCCACATACTGATCTGCTTGGAGTTCCTGGGATATTTCAATATTTGGCCATTCACTCAGTTCTTGAACCTTAGTTACATCATTCACTACGTCAATATTTCCCCGTTTAAAAGCATTTTTTGCACGATCCTCTGTAAGGAAAAAGCGGTACACAATACGTTCTCGTGGACTATCGATTACTAACTCATCAATGACATTCTCTTTCATCTTTATACGAGTAATACTATATTGTCCAACTCCAACGATGCGCTTTTTTTGGAAAAAACGTAAGTAAGGTGTACGAACTTCGCGAAACAAAGGTTGTGAAATTACGATTGGAAAAGGTGCAAATGGTTCTTGTAACTTAAAAATTATTTCGTTCTCTGTTGTAATTATTTGAGTATCTTGAAAATTAAAGTTTATATCACTAGGTTCCAATAGCTTCCCATCTTGCCAGCGGATATTATTTTTGAGAACTACGCGGTATGTTTTCCCATCATCTTCGATGGACCATCGTTCAGCGATATCAGGAATGACTGTTCCATCCTCACTAGCTTGTGTTAAACCACGACTGATTTGTTGTTGGATCGATATAGGTAAATTAGAGAAGGTATATCCACCAATTACTCCAATGTAGCGAGTCGGTTTTACTTGAGGAAGTTTAGTCAACAAAGGGAGAACAATTGCAAAAATGACTACCCCTGCAAAAATTGCTCCCAAGAAAGTCTTCGTATGTTTCTGAACATAGAGACTGAGATACCAGTATGAGCGACGTAAAGATTTCATTCAAAAAATTGAATACTAAAACAGGATAATAGTATCTTACAACACTATGCCGTTAATTGTGGAAACAACTGCAAAGAGGGCAATAACGACAACTGTTACATAGAGAAGTGCTTTTTCAACACCACGTTTGGTGTGATAGCTCTCACCACCGCCACCCCAAGTGGCTCCTAATCCCGAGCCCTGTGACTGCAACAAGATTGTGGCAATTAAAGCAACTGACAATACAATTTGGATGATTAAGAGAACTGTTTGCATAGGTGTATTCTACCAAAAATTAAAGTATTGAATACTATTGTATAGAATGAAGCCAGGTAGAATACCTGGCTTCTATTCCTTACACTCATTATATTCACTGTTTAGTCATGACTTTGAACTGAAAGCTTTTTAGGTTTAGAAGCCTCTGCTTTTTTAAATGTGATACTCAACATCCCACTTTGCAGGGAAACCTCTGGTTCTTGGTTGTAGTCAAGCATTCCTGGAACTGCAATTTTGTAGGAATAGCTCCAAGAAGATTTACTGTAGTGCTTTTTTTGTTTTTTGGAGTGTTCATCTTCTTCTGTCCGATCAGCTTTGATCCACAAAACACCCTTTTCAAAGGTAATATCAATATCTTTATCGGTAACTCCAGCAACATTTGCTCGGACGACGACTTCATTATCAGTTTCATACACATCGAGGTTACTCGAAGCAGGGGATGATAAAGAATTCATAATATCTTCATCCCATAAATCTGGCCATTGGCTAAGAGAACGAGCGATTAAAGGATTCCAACGAATTAATGACATACAGCTCCTTTCAAGCTAGCAATATTTATGTTTAACTGCTAAGTAGTATCTCTAAATTAGCAGTCTTTGTCAACAGGTGCTTAATCACTATTGTAAGGATGCCTGTATTACGCTCTTTTGAGAAAGGATGACTCTTGATAGAATAGGAGTATGTTTTCTAGATATTTTGCACGTAGGGTCAAAGCCATCATTTTTATTGTGTTCTTCAGTGTTACTTTGTCAGCGTGCCAAAGAGTATTTCCAACAGCGTCTCCCTCTGGTTTGCAAATCACAACAGAAGGAGTTGTTGCTTCGGTATTTTTAAATGGAGAGTTTGTCAACAAAACACCGTATGTTGATAAGTCTTTAAAGGCTGGTTCGTATAGTGTTCGAGTGGAGCCAGAAGATGCTTCACTTGCGCCGTATGAGACTTCAATTACACTGTATCCTGGCACACTAGCCGTCCTGAATTGGAAGTTTGATAGTACGGTAGAAACAAGTAGCGGTGTACTCTATGAAATGGAACCAGTGGCGGATAAAAAACGTTCTATGCTCTCTATCATGAGTATTCCTGATAGTACGATTGTGAAGGTTGATGATATTTCTCAAGGGTTTACCCCGTTAATACAAGATAATGTGACCGTGGGATCTCACAAAATTACCGTGTCACTCCCTAGCTATACAGAACAACAGCGAACAGTCAACATTGTTGAGGGGTACAAAATGAAGGTGTTGGTAAAATTGGCAAAAGAAGGACTTACAACTGACCTCTCATCTCCCGTGGTGGCAACAGCATCAGCAACCCCTTCAGCATCGTTGTCTCCTTCGTTGTCACAGACCCAGCCCTCTCCAATTGCCACATCTTCAGCAAGGACGATATCAACACCATATGTAAAGATTTCGAGTACTCCTACGGGGTGGTTGCGAGTCAGAGATGAAGCAAACTCTAGTGGAGAAGAAGTAGCTAAATTGGATAGCGGTGAGACGGTTCCATATTTCTCAACGGAAAATGGCTGGCATGAAGTCGAATATGCGATAGGTAAAAAAGGTTGGGTGAGTGGCCAATACGCCGAAGTAGTTCGATAATGCAAAAAGTGATACTTAATCTTTTTAGGTCCCTACTACGTAAATGATAATCATGACCATGCTTGCCCATAGCAGCACAGCTCCCAGCAGCGGTTTATCTCTCAACAACACTCTCTCAGGAGACTCTCCCTGATTTGATTCGTAGA
>CAZULU010000020.1:0-12252 GCA_964621585.1 uncultured Pseudomonadales bacterium | reverse complement strand
CTGTGATTGTCTTCGTGCTCTACTCTTTCTTCCCGCAGCTCGAGCTTCTTCACTGGTAAATTGGTGTGCAGTTCCTTTTGCATGCGCAGCACGTCCTCCTTTTGAAGCAATTTCTCGTTGTTTATCTTTATTCATAGCCGCAAAACCACGTCTCTTTTTTTTCTGTTGATCTGCCATATGCGTTTCACCTCCTCTCGCATGTTTGTACCTGTTTCTGTAGTACTACTCACCACGATCAGTAAGTATGTAATGCTCGCAAACAGGTCAATTTCATAATTGTACTCATAGTAGTAACTGAACATTAGGACTCAATATATATTGGGTAAGAAAACAGCAAGAACGCCCGGAAGCTAATCTTTCTAAGCTCTTACACAGCATTAAAGTGATCGTTACTCAGCCTATGTATAGTGATAACTAATTACATACATAATGAGGAGGTCCCATGCCATACATTATTGCTTGGTTATTAGGTGTTCCGATTGGCGTTCTTGCGCTCATTTGGCTGGCCAGTCAGATACTCTAATACGACACTACTTGATTTTTATCAGAACGTGCCTGCATGGGCACGTTTTTTTCATTTTTAACTCATCAATAGATTGATACTTCCATCTTTATTAGTTTTCCCTATAATCATCTCTGTTATAAATATGTAAGAGCTGTGTATGAAATCTATGATGAGTTCGCAGTCTGGTCACTCAAGATTCTTTTACTCGTGTAAAAATTCTCCCCTAGGATATAAAGGTAAGTTTCAGTTACGTAAACATTGCACTACCATTCAGTTTGAAGTGTGCAGTGAGTTCTTATATACCAGTCAATTGTCCGCAACTGTAAAAGTATTGGAAGAGCAGCTTCCCAGTATTTTCTGCTGCCAATGCTTTAATGATGATAATATTCCATTCACCAAAGAAGTTGAAAATACCGAACTTGGTCATCTATTTGAGCACATCTTGTTGGAATTCTTGTGTAAAGAAAAACTACATTTGGGAGAAAACTCTGCGGACTACTCCGGAGTTACTAACTGGAACTGGAAACGTGATCCCCGCGGAACATTCCGTATTAATATCAATATTGGAAAAGAGGAATCACACATTTTTGCATCTGCACTCCAACACACAGTTGCCTTGGTCAATCAAATTATTGAAGAAAGTGAACTAGAATATTCTCTGACGCCGGCACCATCATCGCTCATCCCTACGACTTCGTCGCTCCAGCTTGCACCAGTGATCGTACCGCATTAACCCTGCTTTCTTACTCTTTCCTAGCATGCTTTTGTAATCTCCCACACATAATTCAAGTACAGTAGTTGTACTATGGTAGACACAACGGTATACCCAAAGGAAGTCATCAAAGAGAAAGAAAAACTTCATACACTTGTTCAGATCGGCACCGAACGGTTGTTTCGTGTCAAAAGTATTTTTCCGTTTACCTTTTTTCCTGATGAATTGATTATTGATCGCACCCAAGTAGACATTGTCTATGGGTTATTCTTCTTTTCTAAAAGTGTTTTTCCCATGCATGTCAAAGATATTTTGAACGTGGTCATCACTACCAACTTCATGTTTGCTCGACTGACATTTGAAATCCGTGGCTTTGAACAAAACCCTCGCTCAATTAGTTATCTTCCCAAAGACAAAGCAGTCCAAGCTCAACAAATTGTGATGGGCCTCAAGGCGTGTTATGAACAAGGTATCGATCTATCTAAGCTACAGCGTGAGGAAGTCTTGCAGACGTGTTTACAAATTGGTGGGCAACCCAAGATAAATATTTAGAAAGGTCCGCTATGCCATATTCCACCACACAAGATCTTCCAAAGAGTGTAAAAGATAATCTCCCTGCCCACGCTGAAGAAATCTACAAAGAAGCATTTAAATAGTGCGTGGCAACAATATGACACTCCCGAAGAACGCCACGGAGATAGTTCTCGCGAAGAAACTGCCCATAAAGTTGCCTGGGCAGCAGTCAAAAAAGTCTACCAGAAAAATTCAAACACTGGTCAGTGGGAAAAAAAACAGTAAGTAGAAATAAAAGGAGGATACATGCAGATTCGTCATCTGTTTAATTTGGAAGAAATTCTTACTTTTCAAGATGAAACACAACCTGAGCAATTCTTACTCACCGTGTACCATCCTTCGCATACCGTCAATAGTAAAGACACCGATAGCGGAATCAAGAGTCTTGTCATGGATACCATTCGACAAGAAGCACTTTTATTGCACTCGGAACAATTACCCTTAAAACTCGCTACCTACTTGGTGGGTATCTTAGAGGAGCATAATGAAGAACGTGCTCCTGGATTTGCGATATTTGTGCGGTTTGACCCAAAAGCAATCAACCGCGCGCACCCAGACGAAGTTGCCAAGTATATTCAGTATCATCTCATTACGTTGTCAAAACGTGTAGAACCTAGTGCGTATCTAGGGGAAACCTTTGATGTAGCACCGCTGCTGTTCCAAGATTTGACTACAATACAAGCATTAATTGTGACTATTGATGCTAAACAAGGGGGTATCTATCAGCTGACCAACGACACACTAGAAGTGATTGATCAATTACAAAATCCATTCTTGAACTTTCCCGAAGAACCTCATCTTAACCATGGTCCAACTGGACAAGGAGGTGGCAATTTTCACGGTACTGGCAACTTAACATTTGACAGACGATTTGAATTGGCATATCAAAAATTTGCAGAACAAGTCCTCAGGCGCTTTTGTGAAATCAGTACCAACGGTTTTCCCTGGAAACAGTTGCTTGTGTTTGCTTCAAAAGAACAACAGCCACATTTAGAAAAAACTCTAGAAAAGGTATTGTTACCTCGTATCCAAACCCCACCACTGATCGGTCATAAATTTCCTTCTACATCTCAAGAAATCAAGAACTTTTCACAAGATATCGTTAATGCAGCACAAGATCGTCAGCTATTAGGGATTGCGGAAGATGTCGTTGAGAATTGGGGTACCTACGCCATTGGTTGGGAAGATGTCACTGCTGCTGCCCGTGAGAACCGAATTGAGCGATTATTGATTGCTCCTGACGCCCAACACTTTGGGTATATTGTTGAAAAGACGTTGCCGTTTACTACCCCAGTTGAACATGCTCAGCGGGTAAAAAACCTTGCCCCCTGGTTGACCCAAGCTGTACTACGAGCTGGCGGAGAAGTGTACTCAAATGAGTATATTCCTCAGCTAGCAGAAGCAATGGTAGCTGCGAAATTGAGGTGGTAAGACTTACTCTCTCCTGCGGTTAAAATGTCGAAAACCTGGCAATTGGACCCTTTTTATCTGACCATCCGGTAGCACAGCAAAAACATCCTGGTGTTCTAACAACGCGGGAGAGATACGCAAACCGGACTGGAACATATATGCTTTGGCGTACAAGTCAGCTAAAATCGTGCGTGCATCAATCAGATCTTGTACTTCAAGATCCTCAGCGACCTCCAACACTACAGCCTGTGGTTTGGTAATGTCTCCTTGAGGAGTACGGACTTGGAGATTGTTGACTGTCACCACTCGAGCTTTAACCTTTTCATCTGGCTGTGGTTTTACCGAGAAAAAAATTTCACCGTTTTCCAAACCAAATAAGAGGGTGTGCGCAATATTCGCGAGTTTGTACACAGTGGAAAGCCTATGGGGACAGTCTTCTCCGATCTTGATTGCTTCGACACTGTGTTGGAGTTTTTGTAATCCTTCACGAACAATGTGTTCTATTGGCATAGAGCTCCTTTATGGACTAGATAGTCTGAAAAAGCACCAAATTGTACCATACACAGCACCGTTTCCACATCGTTGCCGATTGTCAGCTATAATACCTCCATGCAAACACCACCACCTCGTATTCCTTTTACCCAAGAAGCCTTCGATAAAATGCACGCTGAAGTCGATCGGTTGGTGCAGTATCGCGAAGAAGTGGTAGTACGATTACAAGCTGCGCGTGAACAAGGTGATCTGTCTGAAAATGGCGCGTATAAATACGCCAAGATGGAGCTGGGCAATATTGGTCGACAGCTGCGCGATCTCAAATATAAACTGACTTTTGGGTACGTTCCGGTCAAAGCAACGACAGGCGCGATTGATTTTGGCACCACAGTCACCATACAAAATGATCAACGAACAATGACGTTTATGTTAGTCAGTCAACATGAATCTGATCCCACCAAAAATAAGCTATCCACGACGAGTCCGATTGGCCAAGCCGTCAAAGGCAAGAAAGTTGGTGACATAGTAGAGGTCCAAGCACCGGCAGGTGTGGTGAGGTGGGAGATCGTCAAAGTTGAGTAGTATTTCACGAGTCCGCCAGCTTCCGCTAGCGGACTCTAGCAACTTACTGTTTTCTATCCAAGGCTCGTTCAATTACACGTATTACTTTTGACTCTAGAATTGCTGATTCAAAACTCACAGCTGCTTCAGGATGGACAGTTTCTAAGAAATGTGACGCATTCAGGGGGTTAAGATTCTCTTTCCCTTGACGCATCGCCATAGACCCGGCCCAACTATTTGCCTCTGCCGGTCCTCTAAAATTGTATTGCAAGGTAGGCTGCTTGCCTTCAAGCAATAACCAAAATTTACCATTCCAATATTGATCAAAACTCGGCATCGGTACAACACCCTTTCGTTGCTCTAGAAAATCGTAGGCGTATTCTGGATAGAAGAAAGGTTGAGTGCTATGAATTTTCAGTGGACCTGATCTCAACGTCGGCTTCAGAGCAGCTAACACTCCCAACTCTTCCATCTCTACCCACCAAGGGAGAATTGTTCGATAGAGTGATGACTCGGCTTGGATTTGCAGTTCTGGCAAACTACCTTCATATACTTGAACAGCCGCTTCTGCTTGCAAGTGTTTCTGGCGCTCCAATTGATCACGACGTGCTTCTTCTCTATGTTCTGTATCACGACGGATACCTATTTTTTCAAGAAATGAGGGGTCAAAAAATTCTGACATGGTTCCTCCTTGTGATGATTTGTACTATCGCGAGGAGGTCAGCAGATAAAAGCCACAAAAAACCTCTCCAGAAGAGAGGCACTCACACAATACCGGTTTTTGCATGACTGCCAAATCTGTCCCCAGTGGGGTTGGATGGAGCACCCGTCACGATCGTACAACGATCGAAGGGTTGCTGGATGGGTCATCGAGCCAAAACTCTCACCATCACTCGCGATTTATAGGACTATTATAGCACACCACTAAAACAGGTTAACACTTTTTTATCATTTTCTTGATATACTCTACTCATGGTTGTCTTTATAGCTGGCTTTTTTGGAATCCTATTCTATTTATTTTTGATTATTATAGTTGTGCTCGTAGTTAAATTTATTGCACGTAGTCTAAACTCAGCGAAAAGCAATGATGTTCCAGAAGAAGACGATTTACCATTCATCAGAAAAGACTCTGTGATGACCAATGCTGAACAGCGCTGTTTTCGGCGATTAGAAAGTGAATACGGCGATACACACTACATTTTCCCTCAAGTTGGACTAGATAAGCTAGTGCACACAACCGATCGCCAACACTTTTATCGATACTGGAACAAGATTAATAAAAAATCAGTTGATTTTGTCTTAGTTGATAAGGTGACTCTAGAAACGGTAATGCTGATCGAGCTTCACGATTACACCCATTCGTATACCAAGCGGCAACAGCGTGATGAGTTTTTGAGAAAAATCTGTGAAAAAACTGGGATCGAATTAAAGATCCTCAACTAGTTTTTCTGTCTTTGAGTAGAGCCATCTGCTTCTTTGAGCGCACACACTACCCCGTCGACCTTTAGACAAAGTGGAACCCCATTCTCCTGACTTTGTTTCTTTTCCCAAGCTTTTATAGTTGCCAACACACTCAGAGCGGTACGCATGCCATCCTCATCTCGTTGCATCAAACTGAGAATTTCTGCCTTGCTAATGTCTAACCAAAATGAGGTGACCTGAGGTAATTGAAAGAGACTACTTTGAATGCGGAGCTTGCGGTATGGATCTGGTCGATTGGGTGACTCTGTAAGCAGGAATACAGAAAAGTCATATGGCTCAACTTCTTCAAGTGGAAGATTCGAAAATTCGGACTGGACCAGCATCCGAAAATCAGTACTGGAATCTTTTTCAATTGTCGGCATCCCTTCTTGAATCTCAATGGCTGGCTCTGCTAATCGCTCGATTGTACGAATCGCAAAGTTCAGGAGTTGAATAATGGGAGTATGGTGTTCTACATCCTGAGCAAACACTGCCAGTTGCTTCGTCCAACTATCGACATATCTCCGCAGTTCTCGACGCTGAAAAAAGGTGAGTTCTTTAGCACGCAACGTCTCGACATACGCCACTATCTCAGCCCGCTGTGCATCGAGGTCAGCAGATCTCCCAAGCTCTGGTGGTGGAGGAAAGTCTTTGAGTGCCATAGGTAGATTGTAGCAAATCTCCGAATGACTCTTTTCGCTTGATCACTTGTTCAAACGATCAGGGTCACTGGTTCTTTTTGCGTGCTCGCTGTCGTGCTTGTGGTGGGATCACAATTTGCTTGTGCGGTGGCTTATCTTTATTTCTCTCATCCAAGAACTGCAATTGTTCTGGTGTCGCAGTCCCGTAGCGCACTGCGTGAATAGCCCGTTGGACTTGATGTTGCATCCGCCAGCCAAACTCTTGAGCAGTAGCCTCCGTCACTTCCTCATCGCCTCTAATCTCATCATCCTTTGCACCACGCATTACATCAAGGAATTGTTGGTACTCTGGGTCTCTTGCCATATATAGTTCCCCTTCTTTCACCATGCAGGTGATACACGGTCACATTTTGCATAATTGGACAGGATTATGCTGGATATTATACATGAGCGGCTAACTAGCAGTAAATATGAAAGAAATGCTACCGCAAAGATAGCTCTTCGACGGAAGTTTCATACGGAACCACTGTAGGATCTGAGGAGTTATTGAAGTTTACCCGTGGGTAGTAAGTGAAGAATTGAGCAAGAACTCTAGTAAGTAGATCCTCAGACAATTTGTGTTGTCGATAATATTCATTCATTAGATAGAGTTGCTGATCAATCTCTTCGTATTGTTGTTGATAGGTTTCTTCATTTGCTAGCCATTGATTGGTAATGTCGGCAAGTAATAGACTGGGATCCTCAGGTTTTGCAAGCTGAGCAAGGCCATCCCAATCCAAATCGTTCCAATCTTCACTTGTATCAACTTTTATTGCTTGCTCACGCATAAACGCAAACACTTCTATCTCTCTAGAAAGAAACTCGTATAGTTCCGTGGAAATATCACCATTATCCTTCATAGATGTGATTTCGGCACGAAGATGTTGGGAATACGGCTCTACAGCTTCCATTGTTTGCCACCACATCTCTTGATCATTCATATCAAAAACAAACTGACGAAAGGTAGTATACCCTGCAATCATATCTGTCACTCGATGCTGTCGAGCTTTCATATCCAGAAAGAAACGTTCATTCTCGATCATCTTAGCAACTGCCATCCGCTGGATTCGGCTATACTCCCGATACTTGGCTGAGGTGACAAACAGCAATGGTTGCTGTCGCTGGGCATGTCGCTCAGCACGCTCAAAATGTGCCACCGCTTCGCCGAGATATTTTTCGACCTCTTCTCCAGCCAATATTGCTTCATTGAAGTTTTCACCAGTCTGGTTCCAATACTTCCGTTGTTCAATCCGCTCAGCTGCTATCGCATCCTTCACGAGTCCGTTCGAAAGCTCTTTGCGAAAGTGATGTTCCAATTCGTTGAAGAGAAAGGGTGGGAGGAGGAAAATGAGAAAAAGAAAGACTGCGAGGACTGAAGAAATTAGGATCAGAATTTTTGGTTTTGGCATGGTTGAGTTACTTTCAGGACATTCTATCACTGATTTGTGATTTCCTTAGTGGATGAGTCTTTCATATTCACCTTTTAGCTAACCTTCTTCATAAACTCCACCACATCTTGATCAACGATTATGTCTTCCATCCTAATTGGGGCAGTTAAATATAGTCCTTCTAGGCTTTGACATCGACTTAACGCTACGTACGTTTGGCCATGTGCAAATGCACCATCGGACAAATCAACAGCTACAGATTGATATGTTTGCCCTTGAGACTTATGAATGGTCACTGCCCAAGCGAGTTTTAATGGGAATTGAGTAAAAGAACTTATTGTCTCTTTTTCTAATTTCCTTTCTTGAGCATTGTATTGATATCGAATTGAGTTCCAAGTTTCTTTTGAAACTGTATGTTCTACTCCATCAATGCTGACTTTTATTATTTCATCACTCAACCTGGTTATTACTCCTAATGTGCCGTTCACCCAGCGTGCAGGTTTTTGACGATCATTCTTGAGAAGCATTACTTGTGCACCAACTTTGAGTCTCAAATGTTTTTCGGTGGGAAGTGAGCTTTCTTTGAGATCACCTACAATAGTTGCCTCATAAATCTTTTCTTTATCGACAATCTGCTCGAGTTTTTGATGATTGATTCTCGAGACTGTTGCATTCGTTCCTGCTAAAGTAATAAATCCTCCAGAAGGTATTGTTACAAGCGCACGTTGATTAAAGGAATCAAGAATTTCTTTCGTTTGATTGCCATTTCTGACTGCATTGAGCAGTTTTTTGAAATGCTCATCTTTCTGGCGAAAAATGTGGTTCAGTTCAATAATTCTTACCTCTGCTAATTGATATGAAGGTGAGTTGAAGAAATAAATTCCACCATAATTATGATCAAAGTATCGATGGAGCTGCCCATCAGATACGACTGGTGGTAGTTGGTACAGATCTCCAAACAAGATGAGTTGTACACCTCCAAATGGTAATTCATTTCTGCGAGCTAACTTCAGTTTTTCACTTATCGCTTCCATCAAATCTACTCGAACCATAGAAACTTCATCAATTACTAAAGCATCCAAACTTGCTAAAATTTCTTTCGTCTTATAATCGACTCTATTAATTTCTCCTTTTTCGATCAGATCAGGTTTGATCTTAAAAAACGAGTGAATTGTTTGACCTTCAACATTCAGAGCAGCTACCCCAGTTGGAGCAACAACTGCTACATTCTTGCGTGTATTACGAACAAAATACTGCAACAACATAGACTTACCAGTCCCTGCTTTTCCAGTGACATATACATTTGCATTTCCTTCTTCTATCAGATGAAATACTTGCTCCTGTTCCGTACTGAGTTTGATGTGATCTACTTCTAAAGGCGTTGTGTTAAGTTTTGGCAAATGCTCTGACTTTACGTGCTCCACTAGTTTTTCAGATACAGTCAATGGATTTTGATTTTTTTGCTCTCGTGAGGAATCTTTTGGTTTTGCTTTACCAATGTAATAACCAGCTGCCAAAGTTCCAAGTAGGAGGAGAATTATTTCCATTTAATCTTCTTTTTTGGTGTTAAAAGTCAGTCGAGGAAGTGAATTCACTATGTCGACAGTCTTTACACTCAAATTTATAATGCTCAGAAGTAAATCGAGAATATATCGTGGTTTCTTTTGCTCCTTTGCCCAATCATTAGGATCATTTTTGATTCCGCTTTTTGGATCGACTTTTACTTGATAGCGGTCCATGATCCATTCGATAGCACTTTTTCCATTGACAACATACTCATACGCTTTCTCAGGAATGTTTGAAATAGTAATTTCGTCATTATAAATAATCGTATCTTTTTGACCTTTTTGGGGGAATTTCATCTTAGTGACAGCAAAATTCTTCGCTTTAGGATTTGAAAAACGAATGTCCGGATAGGCAGGTACACTCTCGTAATTGACATGCAAATCCGCCAACTCTCGCCCAGCCTTGCTAAAAGCCCAAAAATCATCAACATTCTCAACCAACGGAATCCGTGGCAACATCTTCTTCAAATCATTCGCAAACGTCTCCCGATAGTCAGGACTGTGCAAAAATCCATACACATAATAAAAAATATCTTCTTTGGTAATAGTCGTATCTGAATATTGAGTTTGAGCCTTCTCCAAAATAAAATCACTAATACCCTCTTTACGAACGTAGTCGTCTGAAGACTCAAATAAACCAGTTTGAGAGCCCTCGATTTTTTCGTAGTAGTAGAGAGGGAAGCATTGAGTTGCTGAATTAAAGCCAAGGTCAGGTAGAGTGTCTGTAATAAGAACTGATGTTTCTTTTTTATCCCCTGCTCCTGGAGTGCATATAATTAAGTTGTCTAGCTGCTTATTCTCTACAGGAAATAGCTTATCATTTTGGTAAACCATTTCATTCAGCGATCTATCATAGTAGATGTTTTGTTTGAAAAATGGCCGATAAGAAGCTTTTCTAAAATGATTCTTGTCAAATACATGTTTTTTATGCTTCTCAACATCCCATATAAGAGCACGAGTCCAACTAATCTTTTTGTCGTTATATTCAATTTCCAACGGCACATTAGTTTTGGGCACTAAGCGCATACGATCAACTTCTGAGTTATAGAACCTTATAGTTTCAGAAATATTTTCCCGCAATTTATCGAATGACGAATTGTAACACCAAGCGTCACGCTGCGTTTTTAGTCCATTTGAATTTGTAGTGAAGAAAGACTTATTGTAAGGGAGAAACTTCTTTTGCGGTTCTAGAGGCAGAAAATTATCGAATGTGTCGTTGCGTAGATTTATCCAATCACCATGCTCATTGGGTTGAAGCTTTTGCCATTTCATATCTTCATTACCGATAGATTTGATGCTAGAAACAATTTGGAGTTTTTCTTCACGTTTCAAATAGTCTCCAATATCATGGTAATAAATTTCGGCTTTATCACTTTGCTTGTCAGGATTTTTAACAAGAAGAGTTATGGAAATGGGAGTACGAGATCCTTCTTGAAAAACGTTTCCAGCTTCTTTGCGACGTAATTCACCACTTGTTCTTGCATTGCCACGTAAGTTAAACACATAAATGCTTGTAAATTCTTTTTCTAAAACCTTTCTCATACCATCCTGAGCATTTCCGTCTATCCATGATCCATTACTAACAAACCCTATGATGCCTCCGGTATTCTCTAATCTATCTGTTGCCCATCTGAAGGCTTTGATATACGAATCGTAGAGTGAGTTTTTATTTGTGGCTTTAGTGGCAGCTGCATATGTTTGGGCAATTCTAGAATCTAACTTTGGATACTTTTGATTCTGTGCATTATCATTTGCAGATTTCTGCCCGACTGAGTATGGCGGATTCCCGATTATTACTTGGATCGGAGTATTTTTTTGACGTTCTACTCTTTCATTATTTTCGGCGAACGAATCACTGAACAACTTACTATCTTCTTCATACATCTGGAATGTATCGGTCAAGACAATTCCCTCGAAGCTTTCATACGACTCTTTACCAATCAAATCATGATAAGTGTTCTCAATATTCACCGCAGCTATGTAGTAGGCAAGCAGCACTATTTCATTCGCAAATATTTCTTTTTTGTATTTACGTTCTAAATCTTCAGGCTTTATCAATCCACTCTGGAGCAGACGTGTAACGAACGTGCCAGTGCCTGTAAATGGATCGAGAATATTTACATTCTCATCACTCAGAGTCTTTCCAAACTCCTTTTTCAGCACATCATTCACTGAATGAATAATGAAATCGACTACTTCGATTGGAGTGTAGACAATACCCAGCTGCTCAACCATTTTGGGAAAGGCATTTTTGAAAAACCGATCATACAACTCAGTGATAATCTTTTGTTTACCCTCTGCATTATCTATTCCCTCAACTCTCCTACGAACTGATAGATAAAACCGCTCCAATGTATCATCTTCTTCTGCCCCTGCTACAGTAGTCGTCTCAATAACATCCAACATATTTTGCATCGACTGAGATACAGCATTATTCTGCACAAATGAATATCCTTCAAACAATGCTTCGAAGACAGGCTTAGTAATAATATGCTGTGCTAGCATTTCAATTGCCTGTTGAGCAGTAATTGACGGATTTATATTTTTTCGTAAACCATTAAGGAAGTTTTCAAAATCTTCTCTGTGAACATCTTGATGTATCAATACTTCAATCCATTCGATTTGTTTGACTGCAATCTTGGCAACGTCTTTCGCCCATTGCTCCCAATATCCACGCTCACCAACTTTTTCAACCAACTTAGCAAATATTGCATTTTGGAGCTCATTAAATAGTGGCTGTTGTTGAGGTTTTGGTAGCTCATTCACACCAGCACCTAGAGGTTCATCACCAGTCCCGTTCGGATCAGGACTACCTACTACTATTGAAGTGGGTTTACTTTTATTCAACTCGATTTTATTGATTGTTGCATTAAACCGATCATCATGAGCACGAAGAGCATTAAGG
>CAZULU010000019.1:6422-12441 GCA_964621585.1 uncultured Pseudomonadales bacterium | reverse complement strand
AGTTGATATTTTTCTTTGATGTATTGGAATAATGGCATGCCAAACACAGCTGCACCAGCTTTTAGTACAGCTTGGGAGACTGCTAAAATAGCATTGGCACCGAGCTTTGATTTATCGGCAGTGCCGTCTAGATTCACGAGCAACTGGTCTACCGCTGTTTGGGTAGTCGGATCCATGCCTACTAGTTGAGGGGCGATAATCTGATTGACATTTTCGACGGCTTTTTTGACACCTTCTCCTGCCATGTATTGAGGATCTTTATCTCTCAGTTCCAAGGCTTCATGTTTACCAATTGCTGTTCCTGAAGGTACAGAAGTAGTCACCCATATACCACTATCGAGCCACAGCGTAACTTCTACGGTGGGTAAGCCGCTGGAATCGAGAATTTCTCGTGCTTGTATTGCTTGGATCGTCACTGTTTTCCTTTTAGTGCCAGTTTGCGTTGTACAAACTCCAGTTGATTCGCATTGACAGAAATTCTGTCAATGCCTTCATCAAGCAGAAGTTCCAGTATCTGTTGGTCAATAGTGTGTTCACAGAACATCACTGGGATATTGTGTTTTTTCCCAGTTTGAATAATATGGCGTAACGTTTGCATGTAGGCTGGATCATGCTGATACATAGTTTCAAATTCACTACTTAAGGTAATATCGGCACCAGTCATCAAAATACGTAGATCCCGAGCTCCGATAGCAAAGCCGTGGACTCCTCGACTAGCAAAAGCATCAAGATTATAAGCAATGCTCGGTGTATCAATCATTAACCAGTGCTGAAGTGAAGGAATATCGAGCAGTTTGAACTTCTTTAAATATTGTTTGAGTAACACAAATTCTTCGACGCTTCTCACAAAAGGAAACATAAGATGAAGATTATCAAATTCTTTTCTCAAACGTTGAACCACTTCAAGTTCGAGCTCCCATACCTTGGGATCACTGAGTTGACGATAGGCCCCTCGGTAACCGAGAAGCGGATTTAACTCTATTGGTTCATAATCTTCGCTACTGTGCAAATCTCGGAAGTCATGGGTAGTGAAATCCAGAAAACGATAAATGACAGGTCGATTGCCAAACGCTCGACAAACTTTTTTGATACCTTCGTACAGATAATGCTTAAATAATTCATGTTTATCTTTTTTGAGTAAGAACTTGGGATGTATCCCAATATTTGCAACCATAAATTCAGCTCGAAGTAACCCTACTCCACCCACAGCATGTGTAGCCAGCTGTTCGGCTTTATCAGGTTCACCGGTTGAAACGTACACTTGCATCTGCTGTGTTACTTTTTGTTTGGTAGGCAGAGATGTCGAAGCTTGCAACCCACCCTCATATACAATTCCTTGTTGACCATAGGCAGTCACGACTTGACCGTTGCGAAGAAGACTTGTGGCGCATTTAGTATTGGCGATCACAGGGATTCCAAAGTAATCAATATCCCGAGGATAGACGCCATCATCCACAATGATTGCTGCGACGTGTTTCAATTGGGGTGCTTTGACTCGTAATGAGGGAACAACCGCAATGGACTGAGGATGGAGTGCTTGAAAATCGTTAGGTTTAGTACACACTTGCACTTTACCGGACACCAAACCTTCAATGGCGCCGGTGCCATACAGAATGGGCTTCAGTTGGGACAATCGAGTCGATTCCTGCTCAACTTGTTCTGTTAATTGTTGTGACTGCAAAATAAAAATTTGTCCATCTTCAATGGCCCACTCGATAGTTTGGGGAAAGAATAAGAATTGATGGGTTTTTACACCTAATTTTGCTAATGCTGTCAACTCTTCAGGTGTGAGTTTGGTAGCATGTTTTCGAGAAGCCGGTGTCGGATACATTTTGGTAGTTCCTAACTTGCGGACCAACTCTATTGGTTGGGTTCGATGGCGTTGACCCAGCACTTCCCAAGTTTGCTTCTCTATTTCGTACCAATCTGCATGTTGTTGGTGCTGATAATAGTACTCACCAAGTCCCCACACTGCTTCTATGACTACAGTGCGCTTGTTGTGGTTGTGAGGATTATTGGTGAACAATACACCAGCCTTTTGAGACTGAACCATTTTTTGCACAACGATAGCAGTATCAATATCGGTTGGAGAAACTTTATGTTGGTACAGCCATAGTAAAAGATTGGCATCAAAAATGCTTGCCCAAGTGCGACGGATTGCTTCAATGACGTTTGCATCACCTTGGATGTTCAAATAGGTTGCATGGTGTACTGGGAGCTGTCGGATGGTTTGACTTGACCGAACCGCAACGAAAGCATTGTTTCCCAGTTGTTGATAGGCTTCATGAAGGATCACGGTCACATCATGATCAATGTATGCTCGACTAATAATGTTTTGTATGCGTCGAGAAGCTTGCTTGATTGTTTCAGGCTGACCTAAAGAGATTTGAGAAAAAGCGTGTTGTACTTGTTTCTGAACTTCAAGAGTAAAAATTTTTTTGAAAGTTTGAGTAGAAATAATAAAACCGTTGGGAATAGGTAATCCAGCTGTGTACAATTTGCCGAGGTCTACACCCTTATCTCCAACTACAGAAGATGAGTAACTTGAACTCTCTTTAAACCAGACAATGTGTGGGACAGTATTCATAGGCAGGATACAATACAAAACACATCTTTTGATGTTCTCTATTATGGTACTGGATTGGTACCGTCGGTGCAAGGTGATAGAGAGGAAAGTTTAATCTTCCAGATCAATAAACTTGACGAACTTTTGCCATACAGTAATGTCGCTTGAGGTAACTCCACGAACTTCATTTACAACAGCAGCTTCAAACCGCGACTCGAGTTCTTCTACATTAAGGTGTCCTGTTTCTATGATTGCAGCAAGCATATCCGCTGCTCTACCACTGCCTTTCACTATTGTGACTGTTCTGTTTTGCTCCATATTTTTCAAAAATTCCCGGACAGTGATGGCTCCACCATTGACGAGCATTGCTTCACTTTCTTTGTCTTCGGCTAATTGTCCAAAAACCTCATACATTTTATCTGTCTCAGCCCCCCAAGTTTGATGAATATCTGTCACGGGTTGAGTCGAGGCTACTGGAACTAAGTGTGTATGCTCAGATCCAATGGGTGTTGTGTCAGCTTCAGCTTCTCTCCAACCTGGATAAGTGATTGGTTCGCGTGGAGCAAATCCAATGTAGTAATCTTTTTCATCATTAGTTTGAGCAAGATCTGCTAGAGCATCATTCAACATTTCCATTACACCAGAATCTGTTCCTCCATCACCGAATAACACTCTTTTTTGATCAGCGAGATTTTGAAATCGTTCAGTTAATACAGTAGCCAGTTTTGCTTTTTTTTCTTCACTCATACCCTTAGCTCCACCCATCAAGAAAAAACAAACGTCATAGCCATCTTTTGGTATTCCTAGTTTTTGTACAATTTCCGTAGCAGGAGTATTGGGGGTGACATTTTCAAGAACTCTCATAGTCTGACCATTCTCTAGATGAACTTCAATTGCTTCTACGAGATCAATGCTTTCTCCCCACTCATTGGAGCGGGTTCTGTGAGTTTGGTTTGCCCAGCTCACAAGATTTCTATTCGTTGATTTATCCCACTCTCTTTGTGTTTGTGAGATGTCTGTCGATTCAGTTTGAGTCATAATTTTAGTGTAATAATAAAAAAGCCAGAGCATTCGCTCTGGCTTTACTGTAGTACATTTTATCTTAAATTTATAGACCTTTTCGGATCAGGGCAAGAAGTTCATCACGTTTTTGTTCCATCACTTCTTTGGATGTAGCTTCCACGTTGAGACGAACTAAAGGTTCAGTATTGGAAGCACGAACATTGAAGTGCCAATCACCCATTTCCATGGTAATTCCGTCTACTCGAATGATCTCTTGTGCGGATGGACCATAGGTTTCTTCAATTCTCTGAAAGACATCTGCGGCGTCTGCGCCTTTAGTGTTAATTTCTCCAGAGATGAAATATTGCTGCTCTAGCTCGTCCAGATATTGATTAAGTGTCTTGCCAGATTTGGACAGCATATCCATCAGGTACAACATTGGAGCCACACCCGAATCACAGTAAAAGAATTCAGAAAAGTAATAATGTCCAGTGACTTCTCCGCCAAAGGAAGCGTCTTCATCCGTCATTCTTTTCTTGATGTAGGCATGCCCAACTCTGTTATAAAGTGGTTTTCCGCCTGCTGCTGTGATTTTATCTGGTACTGCGTGAGAAGCCCGAATATCGTAGACAATGGCTGAACCTGGATACTTTTGTAAGAAGTATTCTGCTAGGAGTGCTGTCATAAAATCGCCCGAAACAAATCGGCCAGTACTGTCGACACAGAAGAACCGATCACCATCTGGATCGAATGCAAAGCCTAAATCAGCTTTTTCTGCTGGCACACGCTCCTGTAACTCTCGACGGTTGACCTCATCCAGTGGATCTCCACCATGATTTGGGAAAGTCCCATCAGGTTCAAAATACATAGGCACCATTTCAATTTGTGGAATGTGCTTCATGAGTTCGATCAAGGATGGTCCAACCATACCATTGGCGGTGTCACACATGATTTTCATGGGTTTGAGAGATTGTATGTCTACTAATGTCAGCATTTTTTCAATAAATCCGGGCATGACATCCCACTTCTCGACAGTACCTTTAGTTGAGGCTTGTGATGGAAAGTCATCAGCTTCAATGACCTTGCGAATGTCTTGAATTCCTTCATCGCCTGATAAGAGATAAGGAATTTGGCGTACCATTTTAAAACCGTTGTATTCCTTGGGATTGTGACTCGCGGTGACCATGATTCCAGGCAATTTTTTGGTTGCACAAGCATAGTAATACATGTCCGTCGAAACCATGCCAATATCAATGACATTGACACCAACCGATGTCAGTCCTTCAATCAGTTTAGTGTGAAGTGAAGGGCTGGAAACACGAGCATCTCTTCCCACGACGACTGTCGTTGGGGTAAGTACTTTGACAAAACCTTTGGCAACTGCTTCAGCTGTTTCATCAAAAAGTTGTTCACCATAGACGCCTCGTATGTCATAGGATTTAAAAATCCCAGGATCTACTTGCATGTATCCTCCTTACATTGACTATTTCTAAAGTAGCCAAATAATAATGTTAAACACAAGTATGAAGCTCATTGTAGCATGAGCTGTTCTAGGGCTTGTTGCATCCCTAGTCGTTGTTGACCGGTTTTCCAATGATAATCGAAAAATGTAAGCTTTTCATGAAAATTGATCAGGTCTTGTTCAGTAAAATTGTTTGCTTGTTTGTGGGTTTTTTGAACTACAAACGCAGGGCCAGCGACTACTCCTCCACTCTTAGCCGTTAAGAGTAACCGAATTTGGCGAGTCAGCATTGCCAGACATAGTTCTGGACCATCTTGAGCGATTGCTGATCGAAGTAAAGTAACGCGCTGTTTCAAACTCTTGGTATGAAACTGATCAAGCCACACAAAAACAGCCGAAGAAATTTTAAACTCTTTGACTGTGGCATTCTTAAAACTTTTCAACTGAGACGGAGTAAGTTTCTTTTTTTCCCACAACATAAGTGGTGTTGCGCTTGACTGTGCAGTGACTACTAATTCAATCAGCTGCTTTCGTTTTTGTGACTGGGGTAAAGAAAACAGTTCTTCGATTACAATTGCTTGTTGATCACCAAACAATGATTGAGTTCCCAGAAGAGTTTCTAATTGTGGAACCTCTAAGACTTTGGCATCGAGATGTGTTATGGAGTAGCTGTTTTGTTTCAGTTGAGAAATCAAGGCAACTAACTCATTGCGTGATTGGACGTGATGTTCCCCATGAAGAAGTGTAAGTGACATATACGTAGTGTAGTATATTCTGTTTCGAGTGAATGTCCTGACAATAATCTGACAACTATAGTGTAGTCAGAAGTGTATGGAATTTGGCAGCAATGAAGCCAGCAAGGAAAATGGATAGGTATAACAATGCATGCATGGCTAGGTTGAGTAGTTTATTGACCTTAGATTGAGTAGGGTCTCCAGCGGGAGTCGTAGGAATAGTTGGGTATTGATCAGACATGCAATCAGTATACT
>CAZULU010000019.1:4648-6322 GCA_964621585.1 uncultured Pseudomonadales bacterium | reverse complement strand
GGATCAAACTGCTCCACTAGTTTCCAGAAATGTACTGAGTGATCCATGTGGACTCGATGGGCAAGCTCATGGATAATCACATACTCTATGACGGCTTCTGGAGCATGAATTAACTTCCAGTTAAAATTCAAGTTCCCGACCGATGAGCAACTTCCCCAGCGGGTAGTTTGTTGTTTAAACGCCACATTCTTGTACCTTATATCCATTTTTTTAGCCCAATAATCAAGTTTTTTAAGAATAAAATCTTGTGCTTGAGTTTTCAAAAAACGTTCCAGAGCTTTTTTTATTGAAGCCTGAGTGTTTTCCACAGGATTGATGATAAGTGCTGTATCTTTTCTATGGATTCCAATGCTTTTTTGTGGGTCAAAGTTTACTATCAGATCGTGAGGTATACCAAAAAACAGGATTTGGTTTTCTTGAAGATGAGTGCTGGCCTTTACTGAAGCTACTTTTTGTTGCTGTTGCTCGATCCAAGAAAGATGGCTCTCGACAAATTTACGAATGAATATCTTTGGGGTGAAGCGTGGTGAAGATACTACCACTTCTCCATCTGCCTTGACGTAAAGCTTGATGGAACGAGACCGTGCATTGACTTTGTGAGTAAAATCGATCATGGAGAAAGCATTATACTATGGCCACAATGACGATGTGGTAGTTATAAACTCATCCTCATAGCACTAAACATGAGTCCTGCCACAAAAATAACGGCAATGATGGAGGCTATTACCAGGGGTGCGCTAGTTTTTTTGCGAATAAACATATTGGTGTGAATGGTAAAAAACAAACTGATTGCAGTTCCAAACAACATCAAACCTGCTTTGGTGACAAATTTTATGATCGTATCTTCACCGAGTGCATTTTCATTGAATGAGCTTTCAAATTTGGGGTAATCGACCAAAATAAATCGAATGGCGGCATAAATACCGAGAATGCCTAGAAAGCCCAAGACACAAGTCGTAAAAAAATGAATGAATTTAAATATTTCCTGAGTTTGTGGATTGAGCGGAGCCTCCTTGACTGAATCAACTGGCCTATCAGCAATGTTAGAAGCAATAGATTGAGGTTGAGCGGTTGGATGTGCCGTTGTGGGTGTGTTTGGAGTTTCTATTTGCAAGTAAGGAGTGGGCGTGCGAGTTGACAACGCAGCCAGATCTGGAGCTTCTATTGCTTTTCCAGCGGGTGTCTTGTTGTACATGGCTGGTGCGGTGGGCAACGTTGTTGGTAAAGAGTTTGCCATGGGCTGTGGAACAAAAGGGATAGTGACCGGTGGTGCGAGCGGATTCGTAAGATCAATAGTTGGCGTCGCGATGGGGGTTGTTGTGGTAGTTGGTGCTGGCGTAGCCACCACCGGAGTTGTCATTGCGATCACATCGATTTTGGTTTTGTCTACTGGTGCCGGTGTGGCGGGTGGCACCATACTGGGCTCAGGTACAACCGGAGCCTGGGGTGCACGCTCTTGCAAAACTTGGTTGATTGGTCGATTGGTAGCCACACTTTGCTGAGGTATTGGAGCTGATGTACTCGACATACCAACTGGGGTGGTAAATCCCAGTGTTGAAGGAGATGTAGGAGTAGCAGGAACAGTTGGCTGAGCCACTGGAAGTGGTTGAGGAGAAATAGGTTGAGTAGAGATTCCAGCAATGGCAGACTGGTCAGTCATACACTCAGTATACT
>CAZULU010000019.1:0-4548 GCA_964621585.1 uncultured Pseudomonadales bacterium | reverse complement strand
CTCCGACTCTACGAGTCGATAGACTCGGAGAGACTTGAACCTCTGCTAGACATAGGGTGCCGAAGGTGGGACTTGAACCCACAATCCTGTAAGGGAATACGGTTCTAAGCCGTACGCGTATGCCAATTCCGCCACTTCGGCAGGTGTGTATCACAAACTCTCCCCTGTGATTCTGAACCAGAATTGTACCAGCAACAAGAAGTATTGTCAGCGAGGACAACAAAAAATCCCTTGCCGAGGCAAGGGAGCTTTTCAATCCGAACGTAACCTTCCGGTGAGGAAAGAACCTTCGGATGTACCTATATCTTATAGTAGAATTATGAAGTTGTCAAGTGTATTTATATAATTGGTGCAATAGTAATCACAATATGTATTAATAACTCAAAAAGCATACTAAGATAAAAATAGTGATCAATAACTATCTTAATGTAATTAAAGATATCACTCACCCGGTTTATTGAGAAACGTATTCTTGGAGATTGGCATCTTGATCTATTGCTCTGCCCTTTTCTCTGCTGTCATATTCCATTTCTGTGATCCATTGATTAACTGAGTTGGCCCAGCTCCCATTACTACTCGGCGTGTATTTTCTCATAATCTTTTCTGGAGTAGTGAGACCAATATCAATGTAGTTTTTCTTGAGTTCGCGAGCTGCTCGATCAAAATTAGCTTCAAAAGACTCAAACCCTAGTGTTCCGCGAGCATGAATCCCAAAACCGAGACAGTTATGAGAACCCTCAGGAATTTTTTTGCATAAATTGCTCTCTTGCATTGCAATGGCGGGCAATAGCCGATAATCGATGCCATAGCGATCTGCGGTTTCCACAAAAACTTGCGCAAAGTGTTCTTTGGGTTCCAACGCAGCATTATGTCGCTCTAGGAAGCGATAGACAATCTCTACTCGTGCATCCTCTGCTTCTAAGGTGGTTTGCACGCCTTTCACTTGACCAGATGGGAAATTAGGGATAATGGGAGAAGAGAGATCCTGATAAGCACTTACTTCTTGTGAGCCACCATTTTTAATAAAACGAATGGTGAGAATACACCCACCGACAATCGCAAAGGAGCTGATGAACCAGATAGGAAGGAATATAAGCTTTTTCCACATAGGGTTATTGAGGATATCCTAGCAAAACCAACCTGCAAAAACAAGCAAACTATAGGAGCTGATGACTACATGCTCAAGGCATATAGATGGACTTTTAGCGAAGTTTTTGATATAATAACCTATTATGAGAAAAGTGGTTTTTTCGCTGTCCAGCCTCCTTTTCTTTCTTCTTGTTGGAGTACTTTCTCCTGTGCATGCTGGTGAAGTTTTGGGTATTCATATCCTCCATCCCTATGAAGTGGAAGATACAGAGTTATTGCTCAAAACTGATGCAAATCGAGATTCATGGTCTTATGTGACCATTCCTTTTACCTTGAGTGATATCTCCAAAAAAAATGAGTGGCAAACATTCTTCAATAAGTGTAAAGAAAAAAAGTTGATTCCTATTGTTCGGCTCGCAACACGTATTGAGGGCGATAGTTGGTCAGTTCCCACTCGAAAAGAGGTTGTTGAATTAAGTAAAGCCTTATCAGCCTTAGATTGGCCAAGTGAAGAGCGGATTGTGATTGTGTTTAACGAGCCAAATCATGCCAAGGAATGGGGCAATACAATTGATCCAGAGGGGTATGCAAGGTTGTTCGAGTTTACCTCAAGTTGGTTTCGTACGGAGCAAAAAGGATATGTGGTACTCCCCGCAGCCATGGATTTAGCAGCTCCAAACGGTTCAAGTACCATGGAAGCGTTTACGTATTGGCGAAAAGCAATTAGCGTTGCCCCTGAGATATTTGAATATATGGATGGCTGGAACTCCCATTCGTATCCGAATCCAGGATTTAGTAGTTCTCCGTATCGCAATACCAAAGATAGTCTGCGTGGTTTTCAGCACGAGCTGGCATTTGTAAAGCAGTATTCAGAAAGAGAGCTTCCGGTATATATTACCGAAACCGGTTGGGTGGAAAATAAGATCACCTTTCCTCGTTTGGCGCAGTATTATGATTATGCACAGAAAAACATTTGGAGTGATCCTCGAGTGAAGGCAGTGACGCCATTTCTTTTACGAGGGGCACCTGGGCCTTTCTCCTCTTTTAGCTTCTTTGATGAATATGGCAATCGTACTCGACAGTTCGAAGCGTACCGACGCATTGTTGAGCGTCAAATGTAATGGTAAAAGTCAGTATATCTTTTAAGACTTTAGCTGGTTGACCTGTTGAAAGAAATTTTGCACACTTGTTGTATTGTTTTTTTTCCAGGAGCTGTATGTCCCCCAAAGTACAATTGGCCTGTATTGCATTGAGTATGTTTGTTATTGTCAGTGCGATTGCCCCAAGTGTATCGGCACTCACATTACAGGTAGAATCTGATGGCAGTATCCGGTTTTTATCTGATGCTCGAGTATTGGGTGAAAGCAGTGAAAATCCTTTAGTGGAAAAAAAACTGGCTCCTCTGCCGTATGTTATTCAAGTACGCGCAGAAGATGAATTTGGAACAAGCTATGAAGTACGAAAAAAAAGTTTGTTGCCAGATGAACCTGTAACTTGGCAAGCTGTTGAGAGCGGAAAAGAGAATGATTTCAGTGTACGTTTTGAAGATAAACAATCAGAGGTTCGAACGCAACGCATTCAAAATGTACGAGAGCTGGAACAACTCAAAATGGATACTCAAGGAATGCAAGTGGATGCCCGAGCAAAGCTCCTGGAACAAAAAGAAGCATCACTGAATCTCGAGTTGCAAAAGAAGGACCAAGAAGTAATTCGCGAGGAAGGTGTATCTGATCAGTCAGTTCGTCAAGAATTGGAGATTTCTGATCGATTTCGAGAAAGAGGTCGAGAGTTAGAAATTGGCACAACAGATGGACCAAAAGCACGATTACGAGGAGCAGAATTCTTACTTGATACTGAGACAGGAAAAGTAACAGTTATTACGCCTAGTGGCACTGAACATGTGCTCAGTCATATGCCAGATGACGTAGTGACACGATTACAAGAACATGGAAATATGGGGTTTTCTGCTGAGAATATGGAAATAGATATAGAAGTACAAGATACCGATAGAGTTATTCACCGAGTACGGGGTGTTTCTCAAACAAAAAAGGTGTTTGGAGTTATTCCTCGGCGCGTGAGTGGTGATGCGGTGATAGATGACGCATCAGGATCTGTGGAATTTGTCTACGAAAACACCTTTATCAATCGAGTACTGCGCTTGTTTGAGTAATCTATTTTTTTCGGTAGTCCTCCATTGGAGAAACAGGAGAGAATGTGTTACAATTCCTCCATTAAAATCCTGCATCAGTAGCTCAGTTGGATAGAGCATCTGTCTTCGGAACAGAGGGTCGGGGGTTCGAATCCCTCCTGATGCACGTGTGCTAGGGATTAGAGAGTTGATACCAGATATCAGTAGATTATTGTTCTAGTCTCAGGTATCTAATCCCCTGCCCGTAATGCTACGCATAGCGTTGCAGGCGGGCTGTTGTCAGATTTCCCAGTCGGGTCAGTAGCTCAGTCGGTTAGAGCATCTGCCTCTTAAGCAGAGTGTCGTGGGTTCGAGTCCCACCTGACCCACTTTTTTCTTCAAGTACGCTTCTCTATTGTGTGTTTCCCATCACATTCCCAAAAAAAATTTATTCGGTATAATGCTGAGTTAATTTATCGGGAAGGAATTGATGAAAGAAAAAAAGCTGATGACGTACTTCTTTTTAGTGCAGGCAGCAGACCTGGCTATTACTTTACGAGCACTTCAGCTCCCGGGGTTTAGTGAATTAAATAGTTTTGCTGCAGAAATGCTGGATAATGGTGAAGAAATAAAGATGATTATGATAAAAATGGCAGTAACACTATTTCTCGTGGGAGCGTACGCCCTAACAAAAGAGAAAGAAAGTAGATTTGCATTTTCTACCGAAAAAGCTTTGCAAATTGGGGTAGCAATCATGAGCGCTGTGCTGATGATGAATGCCGTTCAGGTTGCTGTAGAGCTACCGAAGATTTTCCCTCAAATCCCCTAAAACTTTTTCCAGAATTGTTCTCTGCTCAACTACTAGATTATCTGGTAATGTTTGGAAAAGCTGGGCATTCTTGGGGAATTGAAAAGTATTGGGTTTTTCCTTGGGTGAGCATAAAAAAGCCAACCCTATTGACCACCCAAAACCACGTTCTTGCTCTTCACTTGGATACTCGATGTACCCTAGGAGATTTCCCACTTCCACGTCAAAGCCCAACTCTTCTTGAGCAATTCGATGAATAGCAGCTTGTACTGTTTCTTTGTAAAAAATTGTGCCCCCAGGAATATGCCACTGTCCATGCCATGACTGCTCTTCTCTCTCTAAAAGTAAAACTTGATGATCAATGCAGACGATGACTTCGACAGTTGCTCGAGTAACTGTCGAGTAAATGGCTTCAAACTTTTGAGGGCTAAAGGGTTGTTTTCTACTCATTTTGTTGACTTCTTTCTGTTTTCATAATACGATTTGGTCTAATGATAGACTACTCATCGCTGATCAACAAAGT
>CAZULU010000018.1:7738-12529 GCA_964621585.1 uncultured Pseudomonadales bacterium | reverse complement strand
AGAGCGCAGTCTTGGTAAGACTGAGGTCTCGGGTTCGATTCCCGACGAAGGCTCATAATGATCACTGACTTGGATTTTGAGACTTTAATATTTAGAATGTAATACACGCTGGGTTACTCAAGCGGCCAACGAGGGCAGACTGTAAATCTGCTGACATACGTCTACGTAGGTTCGAATCCTACACCCAGCACAGTAACTAAAAAGCCCCTCGCTCAACGAGGGGCTTTTTCATTCCAACCTTAAAAACTATTACTTCTTTGCCTCAATATCCTTCACCCAACTCTCAACTTTCCCACCATATTTTTCTTCAGTCATCACAAATTGAAGATGAGCTCGGAAATAATTTTCAGGATCACCAGTGGTCATCCACTCACCTTTAGTTCGACCAACAAGCACCCGGTCAGTTTTGGCTACTTTAGTAATTGCATCAACAGTCCATAACTCATTATCCAACCCAGTGTTAGTCGGCACGAGGTGCTCTAGAACTTTAGGGGTTAAGAGATAGCGACCATATGAAGCTAATCGAGAAGGCTCGGTCCCTTTTTTGGGTTTTTCAACGATGAAGTCGAGATCCGTGTCAGAACCATCTTTGAAGGTGATAATTCCATATTTATCAACTACTTCAGGACTGACTTCTTGTCCCATAATGATACCAGCTACATCTGGATTTTCATTGTATAAGTCAACCATGGTTTTGGCATCACCTTGTTCTCCAAACACCACATCATCACTATAGATAACTAAGAATGCTTCTTCTCCTTCGACAAATTTTTGAGCGGAAGCAACTGGTGAGCCGTTGCCGTATGGCAAACTTTCATCTTGGGTAATCACCACGATCTTAGGGAAATCCAGCACATGTTGCACTGGTTCGTAACGATCTTCTTTCCCTTGAGACTGCAGTTGCTTACGAATTCGATTAACTCCGTTATTGAAATAATCTTCGTAAATTGGTTTTCCTTCTGGGGTAGCCACAATAATAATTTCTTCAATTCCTGCTTCGGCACACTCTTCGACCACAAACTGCATGATGGGTCGATTGCCCAGCGGCAACATTCCCTTGGGAATAGTTTTTGTAATAGGCAGATACCGACTAGCAAAGCCAGCATCGGTAATAATCGCTTTACGAACAGCTGACATAAGTGTAAACCTTCCTTCACTCTGCAAATGCAGAATCAATTTATATTTAAGGTTTTACATAATAAAAAGCATTTTCACCACTACCAATCCATATTTCAGAGATCTGAGATTAGATACCTGAGATTTGTAATTATTACTCAAATCTCCAATCCCGGATAACTAGTCTCTAATCACTAGAATTAAAGTTAAGTATACTCGACTCTTCCAATACCTCAAAACTCTCACTTACATTTATTGGGCTTTTTTGCTTTAATTTTTAGATAGCTCTTCGTATTTTATCATTCTTTAATATGGATTCCTCTTCACTATTCGTGCGTTCATCTTCCAAAAAAAGAATCCAACAAGTTGTTGCACTGGTATTTTTAGTGGTCTTGGGAGTAGGAGGCGTCATTGCTTTTCAGTTATCACAACAAAGTCAAGATAATCGTCAACAAGCATTCGAAAGCTCTCGAGTAATTGGTGGGTTTGGCTGTGTAACTGGTGGCTGTAGTGGCGAGCTCTGCGTCGATTCTAGTATCTCAGGAGACCTTATGACTACTTGCGTTTTTAGACCTGAGTATGCATGTTATCAGTTTTCTCGCTGCGAAAGACAGGCCGACGGAAAATGTGGCTGGACAGAAACAGAAGAGTATTACCAATGTATGGGCGGAGGTGAAAGTAAAACCACTTCAACTCCAACGCCTACCCCAACACCCACATTTACAGCTATTCCTACTTCAACGCCGCTTCCGACACCTAGTCTTACCCCAACTCCCTCTCCGATTTCTGAAGTCATTGCTTCACCCACCCCGACACCTGCTTCCGTGGGATTATGTAATCGACTCTGTACTTCTGATATGGAATGTTATGATCGCGGATATGAGGGCATGTATACTTGCTATATTTCTGGCGCAAGCACTACCGGTATCTGTCGCCTTATCACAAACCCGACAAGCAGCACGTGTCAAGAAGCCACATCCACCACCTCGCCCACACCTACGCCAGAAAGCACGATTCCTCCTACCGCAACTCCGACACCGGTTGCCAGTCCAAACGAATACAATCGAGCTGACATCAATCGCGATGGGACTGTTGATCTTGCGGATTACACTATCATGACTATGTATTTCTTTCAGGCAGCTACATTCGAACAAGGTGACATTGACGGAGATGGCGAAGTAACACTGGCTGATTACACAATTTGGGCAAGTGAAATTAGTTTTTAAAAATCGGGTATACGAATACAAAAATAACAGTTATAAATAATGTATTATCGTTTTTATTCACCATGCTACCAACTTCTCGACTAACTAAAAAACGCCTCAAACCATTGCTTCTTTTGGGAGGGTTTGTCTTTTTGGTGCTCGCTCTTGCTGTAGTAGTGGTACTTTCTCAACGCCAACAAGATGTGCGACAACAAGCCTCTGTAGCGGACGGCCTTGTGAAGATTACTCAAAGCTCCACCTCAGCTACTCTCAATCAACCTTCTTCTACTACTTTAGCTATCAACACCCAAAATACACAAATCACGGGAGTCTCGCTTGTTTTTGATATAAAAGCGCAACTTGCTGAACCTCCAACTGTTGTGGTTCTCCCGGAATCTGGTTTAGGTGAAGTCACTAAAATGATTACTCCTATCGACAACGGCTACAACGTCAAAATTATGGTTTTGCCAGCACCTGGCCAACCATATGCTACAGCGCTCGCGAAAGACTTTCTTGAGGTGGGTTTCATTCCTACGAGCACTACTCCAACTGAGCTTGTGTTTGATGGGGTACGTTCAACCGCATATGTTTTTCAAGTCAATCCACCGAAAGATGAACTTCAAACTATTGCAACATTGGTAGTATCACTGGACGAACAACCAACTCCTACTCCAACTACGCCCGGTGCCACAGCTACACCGACTCCCTTACCAACTACACCAGGTTCTACAGCTACTCCCACCCCTTCACCTACTGTTCGAGCTACCTCAACACCCACCCCTACTCCAACCGTTCGAGCAACACCTACTCCGACCCCAGGGAGCAAAGCTACCCCCACCCCAACCCCAAGTGGAGGCGTAGGTGGAAATACTGGAAAAACCTGTAATCAATCCTGTACTACCCATAGTGAATGTGCAATCAACTTAATGTGCTATCAAGGTCAATGTCGATTATCAACCAACCCAAGTAGTGATAGTTGTACCAACCCACCAGATAGCGGCATCCATCGTTCTTGTAATGAATACTGTTCCGACAGCCAAGAATGTGGCGGTGGCTTAACGTGCTGGTTTAATCGTTGTCGCAATGCTCAAAATGTAGAAAGTACAACGTGTGCTTCAATTGCGACCAATCAAGGCTCTACCGGTGGTTTCACCCAACCTACCTATACCAATCAGGATTCCCCAGTAGATTATCCTGATGACAGCGAAAATCTTCCTGCTTCAGATATACCGGACACTACTGTATCAACCACGCCGCTGCCCGGTTTCACCGGCAATTTTGAGACTCCTGTCCAAGACGAAACTGATGGTGTCAACACTCCGTTTCAACCTAACCCAGATAACCAAGTGGTGACTGAAGACGCTGAGATTACACCACAAAATATTATGGTCTATCTGATTGGCGGCATTTCTCTCCTAGGAGTATTAGTTGCCATTACCTTTGTCATTCTAAGTCGTAAGCCTAAACAACCGGTACAAGTTGCGGATAATACTCTTGAACACCCGGTGACCATCCCTTTCCCTCAAGAGAATCCGTCACAAAGTGAATCAAAGACTCCAATGTCTTCATTCGCAGGCCCAACGGCAATTCACCAACCAGACGATGCTCGCAACGATTTTAAAAATGAATTGAAATAAAAAGGTAGATCTGATATACTTCTCAGTCTGATGAAGAATTTTCGTTCTTTTCCATTAGTCACATATTTCTCCCAAGTTCAAGAAGAGTTGCAAAAAGTGACTTGGCCAACACGCCAACAAGCACAAACTAAAACTCTTATTGTGATTGGGGTAAGTATCGCAGTAGGCCTGTATTTGAGTGGCCTTGATATTCTTTTTACAAAGTTAACACAATTATTATTGAAATAAGCTATGTCAGATCAAATTACAGCTCCTGAAAACCAAGAAGTGATTGCAGCGAATCCTAATCATATTGTCATCACCCAAACCGATGATAAAAAAGCTCGCTGGTACATTGTCCATACCTACTCTGGTCACGAAAATAAAGTCGCTGAAACTCTTCGACAGCGTGCTCACACACTGCACCTAGCTGACAAGATTTTAGAAATTTTAGTTCCTACTCAAGAAAAGATTCAAATCAAGCGTGGACAGCGCAAAACAGTCAAAGAGAAAATTTTCCCAGGTTACATGTTGGTCAAAGTAATCTTGACTGATGAATCATGGTTGGCCGTCCGCACCACTCCCGGTGTTACTGGTTTTGTAGGTGTCGGTAACAAACCAACTCCACTCCCATCTCATGAAGTCAAATCTATCCAAAAGTACATGACGCAAGGTGCCCCATCATACAAAGCTGACTTCTCGATTGATCAGGCAGTAAAGATTGTGGATGGCCCATTCAATGACTTCTTGGGTACAGTCAACAACATCGACGAAGAAAAAGGCAAAGTAACTGTCTTGGTCTCCATCTTCGGTCGAGAAACCCCAGTTGAACTCGATTTCTTGCAAGTTGAAAA
>CAZULU010000018.1:5709-7638 GCA_964621585.1 uncultured Pseudomonadales bacterium | reverse complement strand
TCTCCATCTTCGGTCGAGAAACCCCAGTTGAACTCGATTTCTTGCAAGTTGAAAAAGTGTAATACAGTTGTTGGTTGTTGACAGTTAGTTGTTCGTAACAAGACCTCCCCAGATACTCCTTCATTAATATACTTTCAACTCCTTGATGAGTCTGAGGTATTCGGGAGTCTGAAATCGAACTACTAACAACTAACCACCAACAACCCCTTTCCCTCCCTCTTGAGATAATCTCTAGTTAGTATATAATATGGTTTCTCCTCACCTCGGGAGCCTAATAATTGAGGTAGCAAATTTCCAACTTAGTGAAATTGCGAAAGAAACGACAAATCGTCATCCTGAATTCATTTCAGGATCTTCGTTAAAGTCTTAATAGGATTTTCAGCACTTCTTTCCTTTTTCACCCAAATTAATTGTTAGTTAATAGAAACAGTTGTTAGTTGTTGGTAATTGGTTGTTTGCAATTAGACTTTACATCACTCAGACTCATTGATAGACATGTTTTTGAAGAATAATGTCTAAAAGTCTTGTTACGAACCACCAACTACTTACAACCTACTACTAAAAAGGAGTATCTATGGCAAAAAAGGTCAAACAGATCTTGAAGCTCAACCTGCCAGCCGGTGCCGCTACCCCCGCACCACCAGTGGGACCTATCTTAGGTCAAGCAGGTATCAACATGATGCAGTTCATCAAAGAATATAATGACAAAACTGCAGATAAACGTGGTCAAGTGATTCCAGCAGAAATCACCATTTTTGAAGACCGCTCATTTACTTTTGTACTCAAGTTGCCACCAGTATCCGCAATGATCAAGCAAGCATTGAAGTTACAAAAAGGGTCTTCTGAAGCTGGCAAAACCAAAGTTGGCAAGTTGACTATGCAACAGGTTGAAGAGATTGCACAACAAAAATTAGCAGATTTGAACACTTCCGATATGGAAGCAGCTAAACGCTCAGTGATGGGTGCTGCTCGCAGTATGGGTGTGGACATCGTTAGTTAAAGGAGATCTATGGCAAAGAAAACACAACCAACCACCGATACCGCAACCGAAATGGAACACATTGAGACTCCAGTAGTGGCCGTTGAAGAAACTGCTACTCCAGAAGTTGTAAAACCAAAAGCTACTCGTGCTCGAGGTACTAAATACGTCGCAGCCCGTGCTCGTGTCGACAAGACTAAAGCGTATGAACTGTCACAAGCAATTGAGCTTGTCAAAACCATGTCATACACCAAATTTGACGCCAGTATTGAAGCTCATTTGCAGATTCGTGAAGCTGGAGTTCAAGTTACTGTCGCATTTCCTCACTCTACTGGTAAAAAAATTACCGCTGCTATTGTGAGTGATGAAGTCTTGGCAAATATTGATAAAGGTATCATCGATTTTGATGTCTTGATTGCTCGCCCAGAAGACATGAAAAAACTTGCGAAATACGCACGTGTCTTAGGTCCAAAAGGTTTGATGCCTAACCCTAAGAGTGGCACTGTTACCCCTAATCCTGAAGCCAAAAAAGAAGCTTTAGAAAGTGGTGCCGTCACTGTCAAAAGTGAACGCAAAGCGCCCTTGGTCCACGTCGTTGTTGGAAAAGTGTCTACCAACACTGAAGATATCAAAGCCAACATCGAAGCGTTACTCAAAGCCTTCACAGGCAAAGCCGTCAAATTAAACTTGACTGCTACGATGAGTCCAAGTGTTCGTGTAGCGATTGAAAAATAAACAGTTGAAGTAATTCAAACGTTCACCAATAAAATAACCCCGTCGAAAAGACGGGGTTTTTGGTAGTTAGTTGGATGTGAGTTGTAAGTTGTTGGTGGTTGGTTGTTCGTAACTAGACAATCAGCGCCGTTTTGTTTCGAGAAACAGTGTTGAAGAGGCTGAGATATTCTTAAGTCTATAAATCTAAACACCAGCTTCTAACAACCAACTACTTG
>CAZULU010000018.1:0-5609 GCA_964621585.1 uncultured Pseudomonadales bacterium | reverse complement strand
GAGATATTCTTAAGTCTATAAATCTAAACACCAGCTTCTAACAACCAACTACTTGCCTGGATCCCAACTTCTGCTATAATGCAATCTTATTCCAAAGACAGCGCACGTAGCGCCGAGGAAAAAACTAGTAGAACACGTAACTCTTGGTTACCTCCTTCTCTCTTTTTCCCCCACTTTGGATTTCACTAAAAATTTAAAAAATACTTATTGTATGGAGAGTTAATAGGTTATGGTGAATCGAGATACACTAATCTCCGATAACTGATAACTTATAACTAAATTTATGCCAGGTGCCGCACAACCAAACACAAAAAAAGTTGATCAAGTTAAAATCTTGCAAGACAAATTTGCGCAAGCGAAATCAACCGTTATCGTTGATTACAGTGGCTTAACTGTTAAAGAAAAAACTGAATTACTCCAACAAGTTCGTCAAGCAGGTGGAGAGTTTTTAGTTGCCAAAAACACCTTAATGCATATCGCATTAGGTAAACGGGACGAACTCAAAGATGCCTTTAAGGGTATGAATGGTGCACTCTTTTCCAATGAAGATGCTGTGATGCCTTTAAAAGCCTTGATGGACTTTCACAAAAAAACTGAAAAATTAGTGATCAAAAAAGGTGTCTTAGATGACAAAGTGCTGTCTGAAGCTGAAGTAAAAGCACTCAGTGCACTTCCATCCAAACCAGAACTGATCAGTACCTTAATCAGAACCCTTCAAGGTCCTGCCTACGGTTTGGTCAATGTTTTACAAGCTGGTCCACGAAACTTGGTGTACGCATTGAATGCAATTAAAGAAAAGAAATCATAAATTATTTATATAAATACTCTAGTTATCTTTATTAACAACTAGAAAAATATTAAGGAGACATTTATGTCAGACGACGCAAAAACCTTAGCTCCTAAAGTTCAACAAATTGTTGATGCTGTCAAAGAGCTCTCTTTATTAGAAGTTTCTGAGCTCGTAAAAGCTTTAGAAAACGAATTTGGTGTCAGTGCTGCTGCTCCAGTCATGATGGGCGCTATGCCTGCTGCTGGTGGTGCTACTGAAGCTGCTGAAGAGAAAACCGAATTTGATGTTGTACTCGCTTCTGCTGGTGCAAACAAAATCGCCGTTATCAAAGCAGTTCGAACCATCAAACCAGAACTCGGTTTAGCTGAAGCGAAAGCTTTCGTAGAAGCTGCTCCTAAAGTGCTCGTAGAAGGCGCTAAAAAAGAAGACGCTGATGCTGCGAAGAAAACCTTAGAAGAAGCTGGCGCAACCGTTGAGCTCAAATAAATTTAAATTCGAAATCCCGTCCAACGGCGGGATTGAATTAAAATAATTTCAATCGTTAGTCACAATAAACCCCGTCCTAAAAAACGGGGTTTTTTAGTTGTTAGTGGTTGGTGGTTCGCAACAAGACTCCTATACCTAAATCTAGTGCAACATGTATTTTTGAAGAGTCTTACTTATAGTTAAGTCTATAAATCTAACCACTAACTTACCAACAACCAACTACCGACTACTACTCCCAAACTGCTCTTGACTCACTTTCATATATTCTGTTACTCTGAGTATGCTTAAGTAATAGAAAAAACCCGAATCATTTATTATCTTTTTATATAACGAGGACTGCTATGGCACATAACTCATCAGATTTTTCATCAGATAACAATGGTAGTTCAGTAAAGCCGGCTAATACCTCGTCTATTGATATCAACAATCTTCCAGATCTTTTGACTGTTCGAGAAGTTGCAGAATTATTGCGGGTCTCCCCGCTCACCATCAAACGCTGGGGCAAACGCGGCAAACTTCAAGCCATTCGCATCAACTCTCGCGGCGATCGCCGGTACAAAAAAGAAGCTGTCTTGTGGTTATTGGGAATCAATCCCGACGAAGAATAGCGACTTCTGTCATTCCGACCTCAATCCCGAACTATGTCATCCTCGCGTATGCGGGGATCCATGAAGTCAAAGAAGACTTTCGTAGAGATCTTTCCATTGTGGATTGTTTTTCTCTATACAGTTAATTTTCCACTCTCTTTTCCACTTCTTCATCTTTTTTTCTTGATAAATAGCTTCACCAATAGTATCGAATTCTTCATACCAAACAAGTTTGTTTACTCCATACTTCTGAGTGAATCCTTCGACTATTTTTTCTTTATGTTCCCAAACTCTCCCTACTAAATTACTAGTAACACCTATATACAACGTTCCGTTTCTTTTACTAGCCATGATATAAACGCATCCTTTTGGCATATGGATTCCTGCCTTCGCAGGAATGACGATTTTCTATTTGCTATACCTCATCACCAATTTCACAAACTCAATCAACCGGAGCTGTCTCTTCCATCGCCAAGGCTCTTGAATTAAGCGAAATAACCATTCCAAGTGCAGTTGTTGTATCCAATAAGGTGCTCGAGCAACTTTTCCTGTCAAAAAATCAAACGCCCCACCTACTACCATGGCTATCTTTACTCCATTTTCAGTTAGGGCAACTGAGTTCCGAATCACCCAGGTTTCCTGATGAGGGGCACCCAACGCAACAAACACAATCTCGGGTTGTACAGAACGAATGTGTGCAAGGACTTTCTTGTCTGCTTCCTTCAGGTCTTCTTCACTCATCGTAACAATATCTCGATATCCCTCCACCCAAAACACTTCAGTCTCTTTCACTTGAAGGGTCTTTACACTAGAGACATCGGTAGCGGAAACAGTTAGTTCTCCTTGATACCCTCGCCCTCCTATCACCAAAACTTTTAACGCCTGCTGTTTTGAAATCCGCAACAACTCTGCAACCATATCCACACCGGCAATCCGACTTTGTAACGGTTTTTTTACTTTTCGAGATGCCCAAATAATTCCAGTGCCATCTGGTAAAAACACCTCAAACTGCCGTAGATTTTTTTGAAACTGTGGATCATGCTGCGCTTGGACGATGTGTTCAGGATTGGGAGTAGCTATCCTTATCAACTTATTGCTGGCCAAACACTTTTCGATAAAAGCAGTTGCTTCGGGAAGAGTCCCATTAAAAAACGACAAGTGAAAAATTGTTTGTTGAGGATAAGAAAGTTTCATAAAACTCTACTCAAACGCTAATGACTGTTTATACAACGGCAAGTGCTCTAACGCGAGTTCTATTCCTTTGATCACCGCTCGATCTGGCTCTTCGGCTACTGTCACCGGAATCGTAAAAATTTGTGCAAAGTACTTTTCGATTCCTTTCATCTTGCCTACACCCCCAGTCAAAATAAAACCTTTATCAATCACGTCTGCGGCTAATGCGGCAGGTATATCTTCTAAGAAATGTTGCATCATGGCAATTAACGGCTGCAGCGCTTGTTCGATCACTTTCTCTAAATGTGCCAACTCCACTTCAATATCACTTGGCAAACCAGTAGACAGCATGCGCCCTTTTACGATAATACTTTTTTTTTCTTTGAGGGGCAGTAAAGTAATTTGGCTCTTCAGCTGTTCGGCCTGTGACCAACTAATATCAAATTGATAATACTTTCGCAAAAATCTGCGCAGTTGATGGTCCAAATGCCTTCCTCCTAGTGGTAAAAATCGACTCTTAACAATAGTTCCCAAGGAAATAACCGCAACTTCTGTGTGTCCTCCACCCATGTGAAAGATAATATTTCCACCCGAGTCTGCCACTGGCACGCCTGCTCCAATAGCAGCCGCTAATACTTCGTCAATCAAATATACTTGGCGCGCTCCACTCGCAAATAGCACTTCTTTGAGAGCTTGTCGTTGTACCATCGAGTTATCAGAAGGGATACTCGCCATGACTTCCGGCTTTAAAACATATGATTTGCCCAGAGATTTCTGAAAAAAATGACGAAGTAACTTAATAGTCAACCGATCATCACAGACACTGCCTTCTTGAATTGGATAATGTAGTTGCAAAGGCGCCGCAATTTTGCCTTCCATTTCTTGTGCATCTTGGCCTACTAATAAAGTTTTTCGTTCGTGTTGATGAGTTACTAACGCTGTAGGTTCCTCAATCAGTAAACCTTTCCCCGTCACTGCGACCCGAGTCATACTCGATCCCAACTCTATTCCTACTTGAGGCTGTAGCGTCCGAAGTATCGATTGAGGTGAAATAGGCATATAGGCATTTTACACTTATTTAGACATTCGGGAACAGATATCAGGGATTGGGAACCGGAGACTAGATACTAGGGATTAGTAAAATACATTCTATTCTCTGGTCACTGGTATCCTGTCTCCAGTCCCCGGTATCTAGTCCCTAATCCCAATCAATGCTATAATAATCCAGTGAAAAAACTTTGGAAATCGATCAACAAACGCGTCCTGTTTACTCTTTTCTCTGCCATCTTCATTATTGGCGGCACGTTGTTGGCTATTCAGGTTGCCAAAGGCAACCGACCGACACTGAGTGGTAATTTGCGCGAAACAGGGTTGCTGGTCGTCAATTCTTTCCCAACTGGGGCACAGGTCTACATCGATGGACGACTCACTTCAGCGACTGATGATACCCTCAATCTCGATCCAGGTAACTATGAAGTTGAAATTCGCAAAGAAGGCTATACTTCCTGGAAAAAAACTTTACAAATCGAGAAAGAACTCGTCACTCAAACCAATGCAGTATTATTCCCCGGCGTACCCAGCCTTAGTCCACTAACCTTTACAGGCATTCAAAATGTGTCTCCTGCTCCAGATGGTCAAAAATTAATCTATTACACAGCTTCTGCATCAGCAGCACAGAAAAATGGCTTATACTTGGTTGACTTAACAGATAACCCACTCTCTCTCCAACGCGGTTCTCGCCAAGTGGTAGTCGATACCACAGCGATGGATTTGACCACAGCGGACATTATCTGGTCTCCAGATAGTTCTGAATTTTTACTTTCAGACAACCGTCAAACTTTTTTAATTGATATTACTAAGGTCAACAATATTAGCCAGCTGAGAGATGTTTCTCTCCAGCGCAGAACTATTCTTTCATCCTGGGAAGAAGAAATGTATTTGCGAGAACGCCAAATTTTAAGTAAATTCCCTCCTGAAATCATCGCGATGGCTACTACCAGTGCCGTGAATGTCTATTTCTCACCTGATCAAGAAAAGTTACTGTACACCGCTACTGCATCATTAACTTTGTCCGAAAGTATTCTGCCCGCTCTCCCCGCCTCTAACTCTCAACCAGAAGAACGAGACCTTCAACCAGGCAATATTTATATTTATGATCGTAAAGAAGACAAAAACTTCAAAGTCGGTACTACCATTCATGAAGACTTTGAGACCGCCAAAAAGTTGCTGGCAATTGATTTATTTGACACCCGACCGCTCACACTTGAGTCGTCTCCGAGTGCCTTTACTCGATTGCAAGCTACTACGAGCGCCCTTGTTGCACAGTCATTCCGCAATTATCACTCAGCGCTATATACCGACAAACTCCAGTGGTTCCCCAACTCGAGACATTTGATTCGGACTGCTCCTGATAAAGTCACTATCCTCGAGTATGATGGCACCAACGAGGTCACTATTTATGCTGGACCTTTTGACACCGATTTTGTTTATCCCTGGTCGAATGGTGACAAACTGCTGATTTCAACTTCCTTTAATCAACTCTCCGGGACTGAAAAGAACTTGTACGCGATTCA
>CAZULU010000017.1:0-12562 GCA_964621585.1 uncultured Pseudomonadales bacterium | reverse complement strand
CAGAGGTGATGGAATTGTATATATATGCAGGCGTAGTTATTTGGATTGGATTGACAAGCTATTATTTTCTTCAAAGATTTTCTGTACGTAATGTGAAGTGATTCCTGAAAGTTGTTATTTTTTCTGAGAGGGGAGTAGAAGATACCGGTGAAGTACTTTTAGTCCAACTAGAATAATTGTGGAAGCAAAAAGCATTTCTCCTACTTCCTCCACCGTAATCATCCAAAAATAGGTGTGGTCACTAAAGGTTCCCGCTGAGCTAAGAATTTCCATACACAGCACAGAGAATAAGGAAACACAACTGACAATAATAACCCAAAAGTTACTCACCAGTTTTGATTGAAAAAACCGTACCCAGTAGCCAATCCAAAAGATGAAAATGAAAAAGATAGGTAGGTAGTACAGCATCCACAAGGATGATCGATACCCGAGCTTCATTGATGCATCAACAATTTTGCTCGGATGAAATAAATCAAAAAATTCAAAGATACGATAGATGTTCTCATGGATTTGAAACATTTCATCGAAGCCTAGCAACGTAATTGACACGGCTAAAGGAAACATAAAGCCTTTGAATTCCTTGGATAGTTTGTGGGAAAAACTCACAGCAAAGAAGAAGAATCCAAACAGAATCAGCTTCAAAGATTGATACAACGTAGGTAAATTTCGTTCATGATCTAAATGAAAAAGAGGGTGATATGCACTCAAGAATACATGGAGCAGCAAAATCAATACATCGAAAAAGATTAGACTTACAAATACTGATCGATAATTCTGTAGAAATTTATAGGCATATGAAATCACAGAAGTATTTTATATGAAAATAGCTAGCCTGGCTAGAAAGATAATGATGAGTAGGAAGCGGGGAGTAAGCGAATTATCTCAGAGAGTCAATCTAGTTGTGCTATAATAGTCTCTTACATATGATCACCATGATCCTCCGAGGACTCCGCCATGTATTCACACAAGCGGAAGCTCCTCTCCCAGAATTTTCTTTATAGTCGCAAGCTCGTTAAGCAACTTGTCGACCAGTCTTCTATTGGCTTAAATGATTTGGTATTAGAAATTGGTCCCGGCAAAGGCATCATTACCGAACAACTTGTGCGTAAATCTCGCCATGTGATTGCAATTGAACTCGATACCCAATGGTGCGGCTATCTTCACAAGAAGTTTGAAAAAACTCCAAACTTTACGCTATTTAACGCTGATGCAAAAGGTTTTCCTTTGCCCTACCAACCCTATAAAGTGTTTGCCAATATTCCTTTTGCCATTGAAGGAGAACTGATTCGCAAACTGATTGATGCGGATAAACCACCCATAGAGTGTTCATTGGTGATTGTGCGCGAATTGGCTGAACGATTGTGTGCATTTCATCGGGAAAATTTATTTTCAGTTACCCACAAACCATGGTTTGATTTCTCAATCGAACATGATTTTCGACCGACAGACTTTACGCCCGTGCCAAAGGTCAATGCCTCGTTGTTTCGATTCAAACAAAAATCACAACCCTTGCTCGCCTGGAAAGAGCGACAGAAGTTTCAAGAATTTGTACAAGTTGGGTTTGGGAATGGAGACATTATTCGAAACAATTTGCGAAAGCAGTATTCACAACGTAACATTGAAGCTATCTTTTCCAAGTTGAAATTGCCACAAACCATTAAGCCGAGTCATTTAAGTGTAGAGCAGTGGGTAGGGTTGTATCAATCAATTGTCCTATAGTATTGACAATTTTGACTATTTTTGCTATACTTATTAATTGAAACTCTTTTATAGGGGTGGTCAATGCGACCATCTTCCTTGAGAAGAGACTTTAACAATCCGTTCAAATACTGCGAAAGTGAAGAGTGACAAGATGGGTAATATTCAAGAAGTGGACGTACTGCCGACTTTGGGTGATCTGGGTGAATTCCCGGTTATCCCTGAACATACAGTGCTGACTTTGGTCGGCACCGCGTGGGGAAGCAGTTCTAAGGAAGTCGTCGTCGCCAGCCTGATCCAGTTCTGCATGAAACAGGGGCAGTGGATGCCCGTGAGTGCACCGGAACTGATCAAGGAACTGTCAAGTCGCCACCTCTTCAAGTTGTTTGGTCAGAAAGTGATCAACAACATGTGGGAAATGGTTACGGCAGGCGAACTGAGCGTCGTTCAACTCCCGGATGGGACCCAATACCTTGTGCTGACCGAAGAAACTGTTCGGAAAGCCTTGACCACAGGTCGGGTGATGTACGACATGCAGTAACGGATAGACGGTGTGGAGCGCACCGCAAAAACGCTCTGCTGGAGAAATTCAGCTAAACCCCGCTCCCAAGCGGGGTTTTTCGTGGAAAAAGCGAAAGAAAATTTTTAGATGCAAAAGTTGTGACTCCACCGGGAATCGAACCCGGGTTACAGGGATGAGAACCCTGCGTCCTAACCGCTAGACGATGGAGCCATTAGCTTCAATTTTCTTTGAATGTACTTTCTTCCAAACCCTGACTTAAAATACTTCTCTCTCTTTCGGGCAAGAACAATATCTTCTACCTCTTCAAAGTATTCTAATGTGAACGGTATTCTATACTTTGTTGCTTGGACTTTACCCTTATTATGTTCTTTTAGTCTTCTTTCCAAATCAGTTGTAAACCCATAATAGAGTTTCTTATCTTTCTGACTTTTAAGAACATATACGTAATAGTTCATTTGTTGCGTCCCCGCCTGCTCCCGACCATCGGGAGGGCTGGCAGGCTAACCGCTAGACGATGGAGCCAGAGGTCACGAATAGACGAAATTATATCTATTTTCTGTGGTTTTCTCAAGCGCAAAGGAGTGATTACAGGACAAACATTCCGTCTTGATAAATCACCTTCTGTGTTCCGTCGGTCAACGTGGCTGTGACAGTTCTATCCGTGGTAGAAATGATGTCAGTGTGTTCGGCAGAGTCATTGAATCCCAGGTTTTCCCACTCTTGTTTGGTTAGGCAACTCGCATCGCCGCGATAACAATCCTTGTACGCCATGCCTATTGCCAAGTGCGTATTGCCAAATGGCCCGCCAATATTTTCATCAAAGAGTGTTTCTGCCATGACATGGGTAATGCGCGACATGCGTTTATCTGTCAGGGAATACTCGCCAATTTTGTCTGCATTTTCTGTTTTGATCATTTCTTGTAAAAATTTGTTGCCTTCTTTGGCGTCAGCTTTCACCACCAAGCCATCTTTGAACTCTAGATAGACATCTTTCATCACATTGCCATAACGATAGAGCGGTTGGTTGAATCGAATCCAGCCACTGGTTCCTCTCCAATCTGGTGAGGTGAAAAACTCAAAACTAGGAATATTGCGGCCACTCCCACCATGCCAGATGCGATTTGCACCCAATTGCACTCGCAAATCCACATCGGGACCCTTGATATCGAGCCAATCAATTTCCAAACTATTCAGTTTTTTTAGGATTTCCTTTTGCATTTTGAACAGTTTCTTCCATTCAGCGATCGGATCTTTTTTATCTAAGAAACATGCCTGAATGATTTGTTCCCAATACTCTTCTAGTGTCAACCCCACTTCATCAGCTTTAGCTTGAACTCCCCACAATCCGAGTGTCCAGGTAAATTTACCTTTGGTCTCCTTTTCGACCAACCAGTCTCGGTAGGCTTTTTTGGAGTTGCGAGAAAGCATCAGTTTGGCAGGGTCGGTATCTTTAAGTTCAAAAGGATCCACGTCAGCGATGATGACCACTTGATGATCCATCAAATCAGCTCGAGCTTTCATGTATGACTCAGGGAAAAATTTTAGTTGCTCTTCATTGGCGAGCTCATAAAAATCTTTTTCCAAACCAGTAGCAATCAGTCTAAGCATAGGGTGTCCACCTGCTTCTAACACCACATTATGTAATTCGTGAGCGAGTGATTTGGCAACATCCGGCACTACGAGCTGAACTACATCATTAGCTTGTATCCCTTTGCCTGAATTGAGCGCAAATTTAATCAGAACCTCAGCATATTTGCGAAGTACTTCTCGAGATGGTTCATAAGGTTGGGGAGAAATAGATTTGGTTGCCATAGAGCCTTATTGTGACAGATTTTTCTGAAAAATTAAGTTGGAGAATGCAAAGAATATGTTACTATAGAACTCTATGAAACTTCTTCTCGCCACCCAAAATCTCGGCAAGCAAAAAGAAATGCAAGCGCTCTTGCAAGACTTAGGAATTGAAGTCATCCTTCCTGCTTCAGATATAGATGTTGAAGAAACTGGGGAAACGTTTGAAGAAAATGCGTTTTTGAAAGCGAAAGGTTTTTCTGATATGCATGACGGAATGTTAACGCTTGCCGATGATTCAGGCTTAGTCGTTGATGCGCTCAATGGAAGACCAGGAGTATATTCCAAGCGCTACGGCAAAGATGACCATGATCGAAACATTAAGTTATTGTTGGAAATGGAAGGGCAAGAAGACCGGATAGCCCATTTTGTGTGCGTAATGTGTTTGCATGGAGAAGGTGTAGATCAATGCATGGAAGGAAAAGTAAGTGGCACGATTGGTTATGAAATTGCAGGAGAGAGTGGTTTTGGTTTCGATCCGGTATTTATCCCAGACGGACACACACAAACTTTTGCAGAATTAGGCCAAGAAGTAAAAAATCAGGTGAGTCATCGCGCGCGGGCACTTGAGAAAGTCAAAGAAGTTTTGTCTGAACTAGTTAATGCGGATAATCCCAGCCACCGGTAGGCAACTGAGGAGCGTTATACGTAACATACAACGCACCACCCACAATCGCTGCTAAGAGTAGACCGCCAAGGATGCCATACAGTAGCAACCGTTTGTGTTCTGGTAGGTTCTCCATCCAGTTTTCAATTTTTCCCGATACATCATGTTGTAATCCAAGTATGATTCCACCGATTATGGCTATAGCTACTGCTGCAAAAACAACCATACTAATTATGTCTTGGTGTTCCTCCCAAAAGTGAGGTGTGATTTCTTCATCTGATGCTGTTGACAATACTTGTTCTAAACCGTGGATAACTTGTTCTGGGGAAAGATTTTGCTGCTGTTCAATGCTGATGAATAAAGGTTTTTCTTGTTCCATTAGGCTAAATTATACTACAAGAAATGAAGAAGAATTGAAGTGGCTAGCGAGAAAACAATTATGAGAGCCAGAACCACAAACCTACGAGAACACTGACAATCACCAAAGCACTTACGCCAGAACGGAAAAAATCTGCTTTTAGATGAGTGACATTAAACTGTTGTGAGCGTTGTTTTGATGTTATTGTAGATTTAGTGCTGTGTGTAAGTGTATCGTTACTAAGTGGCTGCTCAGTATAGAGTTGGCTTAAGTTGTACTGCAGTTGCTCTTCTCGGCGCATTTGTGCGGCCATTTTGTCTTGCTTGGTGCGATGTTGTGCCATAAACGCTAGAGATTCGAGATTAGATATCAGTGATTAGTAGTCATCTCAAATCACAAAAGAACTATATCATAACTCCGCTCTTTTCAGTATTGGATTTACAGCTATAATGAATGCTTGAATTGTTTTTTTGCCCAATCTGTTGGTACCCCTATAACGGGAATTGAAAGGACTTCATGAAAAAGATACTGCCTTTAGCGTTGGTATTGTACATAGCCTCGGCTGGTGTTACCTTTGGAGCGTTACAACTCACAAGCCAACAGCAAACAAGTGAGATGATTGATCCATCACAGAGTGCTGGTGAAGAAGATCCAGATGCGTTGGCAATTGATCCAAGTGAACCTCGAGATCAAGTGTGTCCTTTAAATGGCGCAATGTATACCACCACTGAAAAGAATGTATGGGAAAAACGTCGCCCATTAGCGATCATGATTGAAAATGCTCCTGATGCTCGACCTCAATCAGGACTTATTAAAGCTGATATTGTGTTTGAAGCAATGGCTGAAGGTGGCGTGACCCGTTTTATGGCAATGTACTTGTGTGATGCGGTCCGAAAAGATGTGGTAGTTGCCCCTGTTCGTTCGGCACGTACCTATTATATTGATTGGGCATCAGGATTTAATAAACCGCTCTATGTTCATGTCGGAGGCGCAAATACTCCTGGACCATCCAATGCACTTGGTCAATTGAGTGATTATGGTTGGGTCGGACAAAATGACTTGAATCAATTTTCGATTGGATATCCCACATTCAAACGTGATTACAATCGTTTGAATGGCAAAGAAGTCGCTACCGAACACACCATGGTATCTTCCACTGAAAAATTATGGGAGTATGCAGCGACTTCTCGCAAATGGACCAATACGGATCCCAAAGGCAATGACTGGTACGAAGGGTACAAAGGATGGACCTTTGGCGAAGCAGAAGCCGGCAAAGGCTCTGTTGCTCAAGCATCATTTGAATTCTGGGATGGTTTTGCAAATTATGGTGTTCAATGGAACTATGATAAAGCTACCAACACCTATAAGCGTGTCATGGCTGGCGAGCCCCATATTGATCTAGAAACACAAAAACAAATTGAGGTGAGCAACGCAATAGTCTTATTTAGTAAAGAAAAAGGCCCAATTAATGAACTTAAGCACCTGTTGTACACAACGACTGGGACTGGCACAGCACTCGTTTTTAACAATGGTGAGGCAACAGAAGTAAACTGGTCAAAACCAAAAAGAGAGTCTGAGTTAGCGTTCACTGACAAGAAAGGCAATCCTTTCAAACTGACCCCTGGAAAAGTTTGGATTAGTGTGGTAAATGTGGGGACTGATGTCTCGTATTAACTGTTAGATTAGATAACTGAGATTGGAGCCCCTCGAGCACTCGAGGGGCTTTTTAATCACAAAAGAATAGGTTGAATTGAACACTTTTTGTGTTATATTGGTTAGTACTTAGCATTCAGAGATCAGATACCAGAGATTGGAATTTAGACTATGGCTGCACTTAAAGACTTCATGATGTCACGTGTTCGAGTTCAATTAATTGAGCTCTTTTATAGTAATCCTAGTGAGATGTATTATGTGCGTCAAATCACTCGTGAAGTCAGTGAAGAAATCAATGCAGTGCGTCGAGAACTCGATCGAATGATTGAAAATGGAATTATCAAAAAAGAACAACGTGGGAATCGGCTCTATTACTTTTTAAATACTCAGTATTACTATTACCCAGAGCTCTTATGTATGGTTTCAAAGAGTACAGGACTGGGTAAGAAAATTCAAAAATATCGCAATAAATTAGGAAAAATCAGGTTTGTGGTATTTTCTGGTAAGTTTGCTAAGCATATGCCAAGAGCGCATGATGATGTTGATATATTTATTGTTGGTGATGTAGTCCTCCCTGAAATCACCCTATTGGTACAAGAGGAAGAAAAGAAACGTGGCCGTGAAATCAATTTTACAGTTTTTAGTAATGAAGAATTTGAGTTCCGCAAACAACGGCGAGATCCATTTATCGGTGAGATCCTCTCTGGTTCTCGCATCATGATTTTGGGGGACGAAGAGGAACTCCTGGAAAGAAAGCCACAGCTCTAACAACTTCTTATGTTCAAAACTCCAATTCAGCGGTTCTTTCTTATCATGTTTTTGACAGTGATTGCTGGAATCATTGCTTTGCCGAAAGAGTTTTCTTTACCGTATAACTTTGGCGGTCAGAGTGGTGAAATTACTTTTCGACGTCCTGATTTGAATATGCAAGTATTCGGTAGCCAATGGGTTCAAGAATTTGAATTGAAAAGAGGCCTGGATATTCAAGGCGGTACACAAATAACTTTGCGGGCGGACATGAACGCTATCCCAGAAGCAGATAGAGAAACTGCACTTGCTTCTGCCAGAGAGATTTTGCTTCGACGGGTAGATTTATTTGGTGTGAATGAACCGGTGGTGCAGACTGCAAAAACTGCCAACGAATATCGAATTATTGTTGAACTGGCCGGTGTTGATGATCCACAGCAAGCATTGGACTTAATTGGAACCACAGCACAGCTTGATTTTCGATTGCAAGATCTTTCTTCTTCAGAGGCAACAGAATCCGCATTAGCATTCTTGTCAGCATTTCAACCAACGGATCTTACTGGAGCAGATTTAGAGCGTTCAAGTGTAGATTTTGATCCACAAAGTGGGGAGCCTGTGGTGGCGTTACGATTTAACCCAGAAGGCACTCGAAAGTTTGCCGAAATAACTAAAAATAATGTCAACGGAGTGTTGGGAATCTTTTTGGACGGTTTCCCAATGATGCTCCCACGTATCAATAGTCCAATTATAGACGGTCAAGCAGTCATCACCGGTGGTTTTACAGTTGAAGAGGCAAAGAATTTAAGTATTCAATTGAATGCCGGGGCATTGCCAGTACCTATTGAAGTGATTGAACAACGGACTATTGGTGCAAGTTTAGGTCAAGAAGCGGTCGAAAAAAGTGTCATTGCAGGGTTGATTGGTATTGGATTAGTGATGGCATTCATGATTATGTTGTATGGATGGAGTGGGGTTTTAGCTGATTTGGCACTACTCATTTATGCGGTACTGACGATAGCAATCTATAAGTTATTTGGAGTAACACTTACTCTCCCCGGCATTGCCGGAATGTTGCTGACGATTGGAATGGCTGTTGATGCCAATATATTGATTTTTGAACGAATGAAAGAAGAGTTACGAGCTGGAAAACAGTTTGAAATGGCAATGAAGCTTGGATTTGGTCGAGCCTGGGACAGCATTAAAGATGCAAACTTTGCCACAATCTTTGTTGCACTGATTTTAATTAATCCGTTAGACTTTTCATTTTTGAACACAAGTGGTTTGGTCAGAGGATTTGGCATTACGTTGCTGATTGGAGTTTTAGTAAGTCTGTTTACCGGTGTAGTTGTGACGAGAACACTTATGCGGTTGTTTTTAAAGGAACCTGAATTATGATCAATCTATTTAAGTATTACTGGATATACTTTGCAATTTCCCTATTCTTTCTTGTGCCAGGAATCTTTTTCTTGTTGAGTGGTGGCCTACAGCCCGCAATAGATTTTACTGGGGGATCATTGATTGAAGTCCGTTTTGTAGAGGATGATAACCCAAATTCTCAAGCGATTTTGCAAACTGTAGAACAATTTGTTGATGTAAGTTCGGTACAAGGAACTGGTGAGAGCAGTGTCGTTATTCGGACCAAAGAAATTGATAATGCAACCAAAGACCAAATTATCAGAAAACTCGGTGAGGAAGTGAGTGCTGTGGAAGAACTTCGATTTGAGACTGTGGGACCAGTGTTAGGAAAAGAGCTGTTAATTAAAACTGTGTTAGCGGTGTTAATAGTGGCTGGAGTCATCATGTTTTATGTGATGAAACAGTTTAGTGAGCTGAAGTATGGAATTTCTGCAATTGTAGCCATGTTTCATGATACGCTTATATTATTTGGAGCGTTTGCATTTCTGGGACTGACTCGCGGTGTCGAGATTGACGTGCTTTTTGTGACGGCGGTCTTGACCACACTCTCCTTTTCGATTCATGACACAATTGTTGTGTTTGACAGAATTCGAGAATTACGACATAAATCTCCTAAAGAGCCTCTGAAATCTTTGGCTGATATTGCTGTCAAGCAAACACTAACGCGTTCATTTAATAACTCCATGACGATTATCATTATGCTTCTTGCATTAGCATTGCTCGGAGGAGAATCAATCCGTTGGTTTGTGGTAGCCTTGTTAATTGGTGCTGTTACGGGTACGTATTCTTCTACCTTTACTGCAGTTCCAATTCTCATGGTATTGGAAGATTTTTTCAAGAAAAAGAAAAAATAAAGAGATAAGAGTCAATCTTTACAAAGTCTGAACTAATGCCTTAGCTTTAGCGAGCAGCTCTTCTTTAGTATTGAGTTCGGGGTGTTCCAACACTTCCTCAAAAAGAGTATTGAGAATTTTCCCAAGTAGAGGACCAGGTGTTAGATTAAGCGCTGTCATTAAGTCATGGCCATCAATTGCTAAATCGTGGACTGAAAATGGTTGATGCAGTTGTTCTTGCATACGACGCTTCATTTCTTCAAAACGCCAGCTCGTTTCCTTTGAACCACTGCCGAGCCGGTCCCCAATACGTAAATCAATGATATCGTTGATGTTCTCTAACCCCACTTTGCGCATGAAGCGACGGATAGCAGCATCCGTGTTATGAGGTTGATAATAAAACATGTGGTGGCGAACAAGAACAAATATACGTTGAATATCCTCATTAGATAATCTGAAGCGGTGTGCAATATTGCGTGCAACTCGAGCGCCCACAATTTCATGATTATAAAATGTGATTTTACCGCTTACATTCCGGTATGTTTGAGGTTTAGCAATGTCATGAAGAAGTGTTGCAAATCTGACCACGGGATCGGTTGAAGGACAGCTTTGCAACGCATCTAAAGAGTGTGTCCACACATCCGAAATATGGTGACCGCCCTGCTGAACTCCCTTTGCCGCAATTAATTCTGGGAGAATGTGAGTTAATAGTTTTGTTTGATCAAGCAAATCGATCGCTCGTCGCGGATTGGGTGAAGCGATCATTTTCATAAATTCGTCACGAATTCTTTCCCAACTGACGTGTTTGATCAATTCTGCATGATCACTGATTGCATTGAATGTCTTTGTTTCAATATCAAAACCCAGTTGTACTGAGAAACGAATAGCTCGTAACATACGTAAAGCGTCCTCTTGGAAGCGCGTATGAGGGTCTCCTACTGTACGAATCAAGCGGAGTTTCAGGTCTTCTTGTCCATGATGCGGATCGATGATGTGATACTGATTGGTGGTTGGTGGTTGGTGGTTAGTTGTTTGAAGCGAGATGGCCATGGCGTTGATGGTGAAGTCACGACGTTGAAGGTCTTCTTCGATGGTGGTTCCCCAGTTGACAGCATCAGGCCGACGGAAGTCAGAATACAGACCTTCTGAGCGAAATGTGGTGATTTCAAAGACAGACTTGGTGGTTGGTGGTTGGTGGTTGGTGGTTGGTGGTTGGGAGGATGAAAGTGATTCATGGATTTTGGTGGCTTCTTCCAGATTGATCACCTTTTGAGCTGCTGTAGAGCGGTCTTGTTCAGCCTGATGTAACTCTACCGGGAGGCCAAATTGTTCTCTGACATGTTCTCTTGTGATCGCGACAGTGCCAAACTGATTTTCATAAAAAGACTCGGGAAATAGTTTTTGTATTTGTTCTGGGGTAGCATTCGTGGTAAAGTCCCAGTCAGTCGGTTCTTGATCTTTTCCCATGAGTAAATCTCGAACGGCCCCTCCGACGATATACGCCGAGTAGCCAGCTGTTGAGAGGGCGTTGAGGATCATGATAGTATCAATTGGAAGAGTTAATGCCATAGCGGTATAATATCATTTAGATGAAAGATGTAGGAAGTAGGTTGTAAGTAAGGTCGAGAGTTATAAAAGGCTTTCGTGTCAGTTAGTAGCTGAGAGTTGTAAAACGTTTACGATTTTCAGGTATTAATTAATAACAACTGAATATGCAATGGAAAGTCTTACACACTGATGTTCCTAGTGATACTGGGGATGTCAAAAAAATATTGTTAGAGAATCGTAACTTGAGCAAAGAAGAAGTTAACACTTTTTTTTCACCGAAACAGCCCAAAGATTTAACCTTAGATGATGTCGCTATCGATGTAACGCAAGTACAGCGTGCTGTCGAGCGGATTGAACGAGCAAAAGAGAACAAAGAAGAGGTTGTGGTTTTTGGTGATTATGATGCCGATGGAGTATGTGCCACGGCTATTCTTTGGGAAACCTTATTTGAACATGGTGTCAAAGCAATCCCTTTTATTCCCCACCGAGAAAAGCATGGATATGGGATGACCGATCGTTCTTTAGATGCATTGCTAAGTGAACGTGCTCCTAAACTAATTATTACAGTCGATAACGGTATTGTTGCACAGGCTGCTGTGGAAAGATTGAATCACGAGGGTATTGATGTGATTATTACTGATCACCATGCTCCCGAACAGCATGCTGGAGAAAACACTTTCCCTAATGCGTATGCTATCGTGCACTCTACCCATATTTGTGGTGCAACTGTGGCGTGGTTTTTAGCACGAGAAATTAATCGAGCAAAAGCAGAAGAGATGCTTGATTTATGTGCCATTGCTACAGTGGCTGATCAGATGGTACTCACTGATGCAAATCGTAGTTTTGCTCATTTTGGTATTGAAGCGTTAAAGAATACTACTCGAGTTGGATTGACCAATTTATTCCAAATTGCGGCAATTGAACCGGAAAACATTTCAACCAGAACTATCAATTTTGCTATTGGTCCACGTATTAATGCTATGGGAAGAATTGGTTCAGCCCTTGAGGCCCTTCGAGCCTTGTGTATTCGAGATCAACAGAAATCAATGGAGCTTATTCAAGCCCTCCAAACTACTAATGTAGAGCGTCAGACACTCACAGTGGATATGTTAGAACATGCTCGACAGCAGGCAGCGTCTTGGAAAAATGAACACCTAATCGTTGTAGCATCTGAAGAGTTTCATGATGGTGTGATTGGATTAATTGCGGGGAAGCTAGTAGAAGAGTTTTACAAACCAGCGATTGCCATTAGTGTGGGGGAAAAATTTGCAAAGGCTTCAGCCAGAAGTGTTGAGGGTGTCAATATTGTTGAGTTGATTCGAGAAGTACGT
>CAZULU010000016.1:8682-13042 GCA_964621585.1 uncultured Pseudomonadales bacterium | reverse complement strand
GATGACCTTGCAGTGCCTCAATCAACAACGGCATAGCTGTTGATTTTCCAGAAGCGACATTACCAATGATAGTCAAGTATTGAGACATATGATTTATTGAATATGGTGAGGTAATAATTTTTGACGAGCAACTTCAAGTGATACCACAGGATCATATGTATGCTCTTTATCACTACGCTGTCCAATTGGTGCCCCTACAAACGAGATTTGCTTTTCTGCTTGATCGATGAGTGTAAGAATTCGGGCTTCATCACTTGTATCAATTCGTTTATGAGGAATAATCTTTTCCGTAAAGTGCGATAATTCTCCTAATACTGTGTCATAAATTGCAGAATCTTTTAATCCAACTTTTTGTAGTTGATCAAGACGAATTCGAAAAGCTCGCTCAATTTGTTGAGTATTCCCTACACTCAATCCCTTCACTAAGTCTTTCAAATGATGTAATCTTCGTTGCAAACTATGAGCAATCTTTGTGCGCTCGAATGAGGTAGGCTGCAAAGAATCATAATTTCTTAACGATTCATACAATATTCTGGAGAGGTCGTCTTCTGCCATAATCTCGCCCGATAACAATCGGAGTTTTAACTCTACAGCAACAGGAAGCTCTTCTTGGCTTTGAAAAGCAAGGGTTACTTCAGTCTCTAACATCTGGAACTCTTGCAACTGTTGTTCGAGGAGTTCTCTTTCTTGACCTTTCGCCTTAGCTATTTTCTTTTGTAAGTAACCAATATTTTCTTGAAAAATCTTCTGCGCCACAGCCCTATCAATACGAACATAGAGTGGACGCTTTTCTTTGGTTTCAACCGTTCGAATGTTGGCTAATTCAGGGGGTAACAATGCATCCATTTTATCCGCAATGGCAAAGCGACGTGCATAAAATGACCGGCTGCTTTTCATACGTTGAAAGGTTTCATCTTGAAGGAGATTGAAACTATCCACCCCAGTACGTAGCTGTGCCTCAAACTGAGAGTGCAAGGCTTCGTCTCCAGGAAAATATTCCAACAAGTCAGCAGGAATATTTTTTCCTTCAGCTCTCTTCTGCTCAATTTGAGTTCTCAACCATTCACTTAATGTAGTAATAGCTGGCAATTCAGCATCTTCCGTTATCCGTTCGGGCTCTGAGTGATAATAAGCAAAGAATGCTGCAGTATGGATATCACTATCGCTATATCCAAGTTGTCTCAATTGAGGTGACAATAATTGGATATATAAAGCAGCAAACTCGGCATGAAATGTTTTGCTGTCTTTACTAAACCCTAAAAAGTTTAAGTGCTGTTGAATAATGTCATGAAAGCGCTCTGCCAAGGCAATTGCATTGGCAAATACAGCAAACTCTTGTGGATTATGTACAACTTCAATCGAATGAATAGCATTGTCTTCGGAGTGTTTCTGCACACGTCGGATGTGCGACCAGCCATGATGAATATTTTTTTCTATCGCATCTTGCATAGCATCCGGGATGAGGTGCTCATAGGCCGCAAACGCCATTTTTCGCGCCTGTTTCAATGCTACTTGAACCTCAACCACTTGTCGCTCGCGGTGCTCAAGTCCTAAAGAACGCGTAGTGGCTAACGAGTTAACTGTACCTTTACTTCGTAGATCTTTTTCTTGATATGCTACTGCCATATATTAACTGATCAATGTTTTTTAAATAAAAAAAAGACACCTCTCTCGCTGTTCGCTCGGCTTGGTTTCCTTCCCGTCATCCTGAACTTGTTTCAGGATCCTGGAATGTCGTTTCTTGGGAGCGAAAGCATTGGTGCCTTCGCAATTTTTTGTTATTTGGTTATTGTATCAAAACAGAAGAGTTTTGTCAAGTTCTCCCTCTTAATTCATGATTCTTGGCCTGGATAAGGCTTCTGTGATGAACTCAATGATTTCTTCTTCAGTGTGCCCCGCAAACAAATGTAACATAGTACTGTCTAAAATGCGTTGGGCAACCTCTTGTTGAGATCGTTGAGAGTCGGTGGGCTCACCTTCGGTAATAGGCATCTCCACATACACTGGATATTCGTGTTCTGGATCAACGTGTTCTCCTAATACTTGAACCCCAAAACCAGCACGTTTTCTTCCCGGCCATACTTCAAAGTGACCGCGGTACTTTTCATTTAGTTTTTTTCTTTTTGTTTCTGCCATGTGAGACGGGATTATATCATATTTTATTGATTATAGCGCACTCGATATGCTCGTTGCCATGTTTTGACTTCATGCTCTTTATACAACTCTTCTTCCATTTCCTCAGGTAATACTCCCTCATACACTGCCGCTGTTACCAGATGATATTTATCTGGAGTAAGTACTACTGCTTGAGAGTCGTCATCTCCAATATCTTTGATAGTCACACTTTTAACGTGTTCGGGAAGTACCATCTTTGCCAAGTTTACACGTGGACCAATATTCCATACTTCTGGATCGTCATACGCAGCATCTACGATTTCTTGAGAAAAACCATTAAACTCAACAACTATTTCTACGCCAGCTTCATTAGCATATTGCCCTTTAGAGGAAGACACATTCTTTCCGACAGAGAATTCTGTGACAAAAGGCTGAGTATACACTGGCTCCATTACTTCATAATCTGCTTGCAAGATTGCTCTTTTTTCGTATTCGGTAATCCCTGGGAATAAAAATCTTGCCAACTTAGTAACAGAAATTGCCTTTCCTTTGGATAATAAAGACACATCATTATCGGCTGGATCTTCATGATGAGGGTCAGCTTGTCGTGTTTCGAGTGCTTCCTTCGAAGTTGCCACTACTGTCTCCACATCCATTGTACTGATCACCACTTCGTGGTCGTCTTCAATTTCTGCAGGTAATTTATCTCTATTAATCACTTCAAAATTTAATGACTCTTCCTTGAATGTTCCCATTTCTATTCTACGCAGAATTAACAACACAGCCATTGCCTTCATATGTGCAGTATCCAGCACTTGAGTGAGCGGCTCAGAAAAACCAAACCCTTCTGGATTAACATTCGTCACAGAAATGTCAACACCTTGATCATGGAGCTTTTTCGACATTCCCTCACGTTTGTTTTTTGCACCAGAACCAATAATTAGATGCGCATGTCCGTCATAGATTTTTGTAGCTCTTTGTTGGTTGTCGATTCCCATTTTTTCCTAAAAAAAACCGCCCCTCTAAGTGGCGGTTAAATCAAAAAAATACAAAAGAAGTCTTCTTTTGTTGAATAAGCTCGTGGCAGTGGCTTCTAAAGCAAGAAGTCATAGTTGACACTCAAACTTACTGTATTCTTACAAAATACTTGCGTTATTTTAATCTTTTCGACGAAAGAAGTCAATATTAGGGAAATGTTAGGCAACCATCTGATCACCAAGGATTAAGTGCTGGCGTACTCTTTCCAAGGTATCACTCATCTGCTGCCAATCACTGACAAAGATAAAGGAATCTGGGTCTTCAATTAATTTTTCCTTTGGAGTGCGGTACCCCGGATATACAATCAACACCACAGGAACAAAATCCGGCTGGGTCATACGACGTTGATTACTCTCTTTAATGGCTTCAACCAATCCATCATTATCATCGACCATAATCACAGGTTTTCCGACTTTAGCTAAATCTTCTAAGTACGCTATTTTAAATGCCGCTGTTTGGTGTTCTGGCCAGTCTGAGGGACGAAAAATCATTGGAGGGAGGTGTTCCATGTACCCAAACTGTTCAGACAGTTGCTCTACAGTAGCTCCAACCCCCGCTTCAGTAGCATCCCGCGTGGTCAGATGCCCCGCAAAGTACACTCCTTGTTGAGTTGCTACTTCCACCACTTCTGAAAGATGTTCCATCTCTAAGGGAACCACGTTCAGATTAATACCTTCAGCTTTACGAAACGTATCCATCCAAAACTCAAATTCTTCTGGAGTAAGATGTGGGTTCCCACGCTCACTGGTAGTAAGTAATCTCTTAAAAACAGGGGTTCCTCCACCAGCCCGGAACTCTTCGAGTGAAGGGACTTCTACATCAGTGACTTCGGCCATTTGGAGAATCATACTCCATACCATCCACCACACTTCAGTAGAATCACCGGTGGTTTCATCAATATCCCACAACCAAGCTGCCCACATATCGGGATAATACTGAAATACTTGTCGCATTTCTTGACGCGTTCGTTGTAACTGGCGCACAGGATGTAACGGATCACGCAAAGAAACGTCCTGACTTTCCGGCAATGTTTCAAAGGTGGTAGTAAGAAATTCTCTGAGTCCCATAACAGTGACCCAAAATGTTAGACCCTTTTGACTCGACTGTCAAGAAATCAGCGATAACGGTTAATGTGGAACTGGAGGGTTTGGGCTTCTTTTGCGGGATCACTCGCAAAGATAATCCCTCGAGCAGAATTGATAATCAT
>CAZULU010000016.1:0-8582 GCA_964621585.1 uncultured Pseudomonadales bacterium | reverse complement strand
TGTTTGGTGGCAATCGGAAATTCGTAACTAGTAATAGCAAGACAGTCAGTCACCACTGCTCCAGCATCGCGAAGTTCTCTGACTCCATGCAAAGAACTCCCTCCTGTTGTGACATGATCCTCGATCAGCAAAACTTTTTTGCCTTCTACGTCTCCACCTTCAACCATCTTTTTGGTTCCGTGGTCTTTTGCTGCTTTGCGAATAAACACAGATGGCGTATTCATCACAAATCCAAGTGTCGCACTATGTGGAATGCCAGCTGTCTCAATACCAGCCACAACATCGAACTCTATCTGCTTTTCTATTAATAATGCCTGAAACCCTTCAATGACTAACTTCCACTTTTCTGGATAAAATGGAAATGTACGGTTATCCACATATACGGGTGACAACAATCCTGATTTGAACCGAATTGGCTCATGAGGTTTAAAACCCACCGCTTTGATATCCAACAGTGCTTGAGCTATCGCGTGTGCTGTACTCATCATGCTCCTTATTTTATTTTTACGCTCCAAAAAATTGTGTAACAAATCCCTGATCACTAGTCTCTAATCTCTACTGTCTGTATCTCTTGTGCTAACAACGGATTCCACATCGCTCCGGTTGCTGACATGACTGCATCGGCACCAGCTTGCCGATAGGCGATGAAATCTTCAGCAGACATAACGCCACCCACTCCAATAATACTGTATGACATTTTCAGTGTATCCCGCAAAGTCGCTAGACGCTCGACCATTTCCAACCCAGCCCATTGAATAGCCGTGCCACATACGCCACTTCGCAATCTACCCTCACCTGGTAATGCTTGTTTACCTTGCTCATCGACAATTGCTGCAGGAATGGTGTTGATCGCCGCCAAACCTTGCACGATATCCCCTACTTCTTTGACAAACTTGTTTAGGTGATCTTGGTCTTTAAAATATGCTAACTTGAGAATGAGTGGGATATCGCCAATTTCTTCTTTAATCGCTCGGGCAATTTGCCCCACTCGTTCCACATCAAAACAGAGTAAATCACTCGTTCCTTCGTTAGGGCAACTAAGATTTGTTTCCATAATCTTGACGCCGGTTTCCTTGACTAATCGCGCAGTCAGCACATGATCTTGAATGAAATCCTCCACTGTTCCGCCTGGTTTTTTGGTGCCTTGAAAACTGCCGATCAATACTTGTCCGGGACCAGCTGCAGCCAGGGCTTTTTTCATATCTGCTTGCCATATCTCAGGAGGCATTGATGGCACACCAAAAGAGTTAGTGATGGATAAGGGCTCCTCGTACGTATCATCTGCCACCAATTCTCCACTCGCTTTTTCTAACGTCAAATCTCCTTCAACCTGAACCGCTAACACATTTGGGTACGGATGACAGTGATAAGCTTGAGAACGTACTGTTTTGTAGGTGCACAGATCAAAACCCATGCGAAACGCGCCTTCGCAAAACTTGGAGTTCAGTAACGGACCAGCTGGAATGCCAAAGACTGAGTTGACGGATTGTCCTAAAAAATTGTTAGTACTCTTTCCTAATTCGCTGTGGTTGGTATCCAATGCTTTCTTGAATTCGCCAAATGGCCCTTGCTCATAATTTTCTTCATAACTTTTGGTTGGATCATAAAATGGTGTGTGTAGCATAGAGTACTCAAATTTCAAATTTATAAATTCCAATTAACAAAAGTATTGTCATCCTCGTCCGCCAGCTTGCGGAGGGATCCATAACTAAGAGACTTTCACACTCTGGATTCCTGCCTCCGCAGGAATGACGTAACGGAGTGGATTTAATAATCATTTTTCGTTTACAACTATTTTTCCATCTTCAACGACCGTTTTTCCCTGTATCACCACTTTCTCTGGTTGTCCAAACACTTCCCACCCTTCAAAGGGTGACCAGCCACATTTACTTTCATACCCTTCTGAGCCAACGATATATGGTTTCGTTGGATCAAGCTCGACATATGTTTCTTTTTGGTCAGGAGTATTGAAAATACGTTTTGGTTCGTCATATAACACTGTGGTTATAAAACGTTCCGTAATTCTTTTTTCTTTGACTGCTTTGAATAGTAATCCGACAGCAGTTTCTAAACCAGGTACTCCGTACGGCGGGACCTCTGCTTGTTTTTCTTCAAGTGTATGTGGTGCATGATCTGTCTCGACGATATCAATTGTTCTATCAAGCAAACCTTCCCACAATGCATCCTGATCAGCTTGAGTCCCCAACGGTGGTTTCATGATCGCAAATGCACCTTTCGTCGCTCGATCCTGTTCAGTCATGAACAAATGATGTGGACAAACTCCAGCGGTGATCGCCATCCCTTGTTTTTTGGCTTGACGCACCAGTTGTACTTCGACTGCTTGGGTAATGTGACAAACATGCAATCGTCGACCATAGACATGGGCCAAACCGATTGCAGCCGCCAGTTCTGTCCCTTCTGCATGCACCAACAGCGGCTTGTGACTCTTCCAAGACCGAAACACTTTTTCCAGTAAATGAATATCTTCCAGTAACATCTCACCAGTCGTGTGGTTGCAATAGAGCTTCAACCCAAACACTTTCTTATCTTTCATCGCTTTGACAAAGGTATCAGTGTTCAAACCATTGGTCCCATAGTGAAAGGCAATGTCGCACAGAGCCGACTTACTAAGTGTTTTTTTCTCTTGCAATCGCTCCCAAGACACCGTCGGAGTCGGGTTGTTCGGCATATCGATAATGAAGGTAAATCCGCCTTTTACGGCTGCTCGCGAACCAGTGTAAAAATCTTCTTTGTGGGTAGCACCTGGTTCACGCAAATGCACATGGACATCGATGAAACCGGGAAATTTTTTTAGCATAGATTATTTTTTCTCCTCCGTCATCCTGAAAGGTCAAGTCGAATTCAATAATTTGTAAATAATAGAATGAGACCTGAATATTCAGGATCTCTTCATTAATATCGCTTCCAACAATGCCATGCGCACATATAACCCTGACCTCATCTGCTGGAAATATTTTGCTCGTGGATCATCATCTACTTCCTCTAAAATTTCTCCCACTCTGGGTAATGGATGCAACACAATCGCTTTCTTCTTCATCTGACTGACCATATGTCGCGTCAGAATAAAACGATTTTTGAGTTTTTCATACTCATCGAGTTTTCCCGATGCCTCAAACCATTCTCTTTGGACTCGAGTCATGTAGACTACATCTGCATCAGCTACAGCCTCTCGTAAGTTGGAGGTCTCCTCTATTTGGATAACTTTCTTTAAATCTGTCACTAGTTCGGATGGAGCTTTCAGTTCATCTGGTGAAACAAAGGTGATGCGATTGTTGCCTTGTACAATTCCCAATAGCTTGGCTAAGGATTTAATAGTGCGACCGTACAACAAATCTCCCACCATCACGACATGCAATGAATCCATGCGTTTGAAGTGCTCATAGATGGTGTATAAATCCAAGAGAGCTTGGGTAGGGTGTTCTAGTTTGCCGCTCCCTGCATTGATGACTGGCAGTGGTGATGCTTCTGCAGCCACTTGGCTAGAATTATTGTCTGGATGACGAAGAACTAATAAATCAGCAGCGGTAGTTTCATAAATACTGCGCACAGTATCGCGCAAGTCTTCTCCTTTGCTAACTGAACTGAATTCTTCCATTCCATGGATGGCAGTCACATATGCGCCCAATCTTTGCGCTGCTGCTACAAAAGAACTGAAAGTGCGAGTACTCGGTTGGTAAAAAAGAACTGCCACACTTTTGCCCCGCAAAGGTTCATGAAGTTTGCCTTTTTCTACACATTGTTTCATGAAATCTGCACGCTTGAATAAATCAAGAATATCTTTTTTTGTCTTGACTTGGTTAATGGAAATAAAGTTTTGACCAAAAAAAGGTGATGACATAAAAAAAATCCCTCTTAGAAAGAGGGAGGTAAAATAATTAATTCAATATCCTTTATAAAAAGGGTTTGACACGTGTGAGCTTGTACAAAAAAACCAGTGGTAGGCACTGGAGGTATAGTATAAAAACAATTTCCCTTGAATGCAACCCCAAAATCACTACTTCTTTCGACCTGTCCAACCGGTGGTTTGAGTTCTCCAGGTAAGCGGTTTACCCATCGAAAGAATACCTAAAGCTATAAAAACAGTTGCCTCATTAGATTGGGGAATTCTGTCACGTAACCAAGTATGCTCATCCTCTAGTTTTTCTTGCCATCTATCATACTTATCTTCTGCTTTTTGCCGTGCTTGTTTGCGTTCTTCTTCTCTAGTCAGTGCGTCGGCTTCTCTCAGCTCAGCTTGATGCTTGTCAATTCGGGCTCGAACTCTTTCGGCAACTGCTGTAAAGGTTTCTTCATCTGTTCTCGTTCTGACTACAACAAATACTTCTCGCAAAGCCGTTGATAGAAACAATTGAAGGGCATCGTCATCACTTAGAGACACTTCCACAAGCGTATTATCATCTTCTCTACGATCTAGCTCTAACACCATAGTGTTCCTTTTACTTAATTTGTGCTGCGACTTCCTTCCAAATTTGCTCTTCGACAGTTTCTAAAGAAACTGTTGCATCAATAATTCGCCAGCGACCGCTATGATTCGTTTTGGCAAGTTGTAAGTACGCTTGACGAACCTGATCGTGAAAATCTAAACCTTCCATTTCCATTCGATTGGTACCGCCTGCATCGGCTTGTCTTTGCAATCCAGTGCTGGCATCCACATCCAGGAGAAAAGTTAAATCCGGATAGGTGTCTTTAGTAGAAATTTTATTCAATTCCTCGATTTGGTCAACACCAAATTTTCGAACCATCCCCTGATAGACAACAGAGCTATCACGGGTGCGATCCATCAATACCACTTTTCCTACTTCCAGTGAAGGCAATACAATTTCTCGATAAATCTGAGCTCGTGCTGCCTGAAAGAGTAAGACTTCGGTGGTATAGGCAATACCAATGTGCTTGCTGGAAAGGACAATTTCTCGAATCTGTTCGCTGATAACAGTTCCCCCTGGTTCTCGAAGAGCAATCACATCTTTGCCTGCTTGGATTAAACGATCACGCAGTCGAACCACTTGTGTCGTCTTGCCACCTCCTTCTCCTCCTTCAAATGAAATAAGCATTCCTGGTTTATTTGACATATCGCGTATATTCTACGTACTAAATATAAATTTTTATATAATTCTTACACCTATATTGACTCTGCTCCGTTGGTATTTGGACTGGTAAGAGCAAAATTGCAAGGATTCGAGCCACAGCTTTGTCCATATGTATCTGGATTTCCATCCCCATCTCGATCAAGCATGGGGTCATTTTGGTTCTCTAAATAGGCGAAGAGTTGGTATTTTAAGCCATCCGAACGATAGACATAAGTGAGACCACTTCGTCGTTCAGCAGGAATTGTATCCATGTACACCGTCCCATGTTCATCAATGAATGAGTCTCCCCACTGACAACGCTGTTGACTGTCACTCCCACAGCCAGCTACTTCATTCGTTGTACTGTGGAGTGGATACTGACCGTGGTCATTGTAATAGAGTTCAACTGCTTTACCGATCTGAGACAGATCGCTTTTTCGGCGCGCGTCGCGCGCCTTCACTTGAGCACTAATAAAGTTACCTACAGAAATAGCAATAATCGTGCCCATCACTGCAATCACAATCATGAGTTCGATAAGGGTAAATCCGTGAGAAGTTTTTTTTATCATATAAATATGATAGCAGAAGACAAATTATTGTTGAAAGCGTAGGATCCCTTTATCATGCAAAATCGCTCCATTCAGCGTTTTCCACACATACTCATTAGCCACATACCAGCCATGTTGTGTAAATTGCTCTTTTGGCATCATTTCCAAGGCGCTTTTTAAGTTTGCTAGATTTCTCTGCGCATTTTCAAAGTCATCGAAAAAGGATGCGATGGGCTCCCAATGACAACGCTTCATCAGGTTACCACATCTATTGCGAATCAGTCTCGTAGCTGCTTCCAAATAAAAGTATTTTTTTAGCTGTTCTTCTTCTTCTAACTCTCGCTGATAGCGAGCTGAGTAGGTGTCATATAACTCAGCGGGACGATTTCTAGTAACTTTTTTTACAGTTTCTTTCATACTGCTCAAGATATTAACACCAGGCCTTGAATATGGTTTTGTCAACGCAAGTAACTGTTGGAGGAGCATCGAAAATGCTGCTGGTCGTTCTATGATCTCTTGCAAAGTTTCTTCAATTCTTTCTAACATATTTGAAGAATCATCAACTTCAATACTATCTGGAATATGAGTTATCCTATCCGAGACAGTTATCCCTGCAGCTTCCAAGGCTGTTTGCGCAAAAACCAAAATATCATTTGCTTCATCTCTTACTTTTTTGGGGTCAAATTCGGCTGGTGGTTTATGTAGCTCCTCTCCTAATTCTGCTACTTCATCGACACCTTTACCCAAAAAAAAGGCACTTCCCAATAACCTGTCTGTGCTATGTAGCAAACGCGCACTACGAATAGCTCTGGCTTCTGTCACTCTTGCAGATACTAATTGTTCAAATTGCATACTGTTCTCTCACAAAATATTAATATTTTCCTTACCTAAAAATTACACACGCTTTAATGTAAATCTGTTGCCTTAAATTGAGAACCCGACAAAAACACGCAAACCACTATATTTAGCATGCAAAAACCTGTAAAAACACAATCTGTAGGAGGAGCTCATGAAGAAAAAAGCTGTTTAGGAGCGTCCCGTAGACCCAAAACCACCACGATCTTGCGTGGTGAAGTGTTCTACTTCAGTAAACTCTACTCGCTCACGTTGAAGAATAATCATCTGAACCACTCGCTCGCCTTTCGGAATAACAACATCATGGTCAGTAAAGTTAAATAAAGCGGCCTGGTACTCATCATTATCGCCACGATAATCATAATCACCAATGCCAATTCCATTGGCCATCATCAGTCCACGCTTGTGCAATGAGCTACGCGCAGACAATAAGGCAAAATGATGTTCTGGCAATTCTATAGCGATATTTAATGGCACATAGCCAACGCTATGAGCAGGGATGAGAACTTCGGTACGTGCATACAAGTCAAAGGCTGCTGCCCCAGCAGTTTTATATTCCGGCAATGGAAGACTTGTATCGAATCGTTTAATAGTAATGTTCATAGTTGTCGAGAATATTCTAATAGGACCGTTCCTTCTTCACCGAGCTTTTCCACTTTTACTAAACTCCACTTACTTTGAATGCTCGTTCGATCACCAAAGAGTTTCACACCCGATCCAAATACAATGGGCTCCACTGTAATGTACAACGTATCTACTAAGTTAGACTCTATAAATTGTTGATACACTGATGCACCGCCACAAATTGCGACCTTTTCCACACCTTGTTGTTGCAATTGCGCAAGAAGCTCTTGTGGATCCTTCCCCGTTCCCTCAGCTCGAATAACGTCAGGTTTTGGGTTAATAAATTCCGTCGGCCGAGAGGTATAAATCATCCATCTCGAATGCTTGGGATAACGTGAAAATGTCATAAATGTTTTGGCACCCATCACAATCACGTCTGCACTTTTGATGTGGGAAACATAAAAAGCTTTATCAGCTTGGCTGGTCCAGTTAAAAGAACGCTGATTTTCAGCATCAGCCGGAGCAATAAATCCGTCAATCGATATTGCAGCAAGAAGTGAAACATGCATATTCGCTTACACTATCACACAACACCTTAACAAAAAAGATGCGACATGCTATAAACTCTGTGCATAGTATGATTCTAAGTTCTCATCACTAACAACGAGTCACTAAAAAATATGTACTTCCCTCTCAACCAGCGCACGCCAGATATCCAATATCGTACAATCTTGAAGAAAATTCTGGATGAAGGGATGCGCACCAATACCCAACAAGAAACTGATGCCATTACCTACATGGCTCCTGGTCCAATGCACTTTAAACTGGCTAATGGATTCCCTATCATCACGGAACGCAATATGGCCCCAAAAACTTCAGAGCGACTCCCTGTCACAGTCTGGCAACAAGCCATTGCCGAAATCATCGCCTTTATCAATGGTGCTCGAACCCAAGAAGCTTTAGAAGAGTTTGGCTGTAGTTGGTGGTCGCCATGGGTCACCGAAGCGAAGTGTCGCAAACGAGGCTTAGAAACTGGAGATTTAGGACCAGGCTCCTATGGTGGTGCCTTTCATGATTTTCCTACCGCAGAAGGCGAGAGTTTTAATCAGTTTGCCAATATTATTCAGCAAATGAAGGAACAACCCCATTTACGAACACATTTTATCTCCCCGTGGATTCCTCAATATACAGTTCGAGTAACAGGTCGTACCCAGAAGGTTGTGGTCGCTCCTTGTCATGGTTGGATCCATTTACGAGTGCTCGACAATAAACTTACTCTTCACATGATTCAACGATCTGGTGATGTTCCAATTGGTGTTCCATCAAACATGGTGCAATATGCCGCATTATTGTTAATGATTGCACAAGTATTGGATCTCGAACCATATGAATATATCCATACTATTTCTGACTCACATATTTACGTTGATCAAGTGGATGCTGTGGAGAAAATGCTCAGTCGTGAACCCAGACCTTTTCCAAAGGTAGAGATTAAAAATAAAAACATTAAGAATCTATTTGATTTTCG
>CAZULU010000015.1:12217-13911 GCA_964621585.1 uncultured Pseudomonadales bacterium | reverse complement strand
TTATTCTGTTTTCTTTGCTAATTCGGCCTCGTATGCTTCAACCGCTTTGGCCAACATCGCTTTTTGTTCATCACTGAGACTGGTTAATTGTGACCAACGTTCTTTACGGTAGCGCAAATCTTCCAAAGTAGTCATACGATTTTCAATTAACACTTGACGTGTTTCCTCGTCAAGACTTTGAATCTGCTGATCAATTTCGTATTCTTCTTCTCCTGTGACATCTGCTTGGGTGACACCGGCTTTGGACTTGATCGAGATTTTATAGCCAGTCAATTTGGCTGCTAACCGTACATTTTGTCCACCACGTCCAATTGCTAAAGACAATTGGTCATCTGGCGCTGTCACTAGCGCGGTTTGCTTGTCTTCGTTGATGTCAATTTCTAAGTTCTCTGCTGGAGCAAGCGCAGCTGCCAGGTACATCTTCATATTATCGGTGTACGGAATAATATCCACTTTTTCGTTGTTGAGTTCTTTAATTACTTCTTGAACCCGAACGCCTTTTTGTCCAACACAAGCGCCAACTGGATCAACTCCAGATTGGTCTGTAAACACCGCAATTTTGGAGCGTACACCTGCTTCGCGAGCCACTGCTTTAATTTGGACTACACCTGAAGCAACTTCCGGTACTTCTCGCTCAAATAATTTTGATACAAGTTCTTTGGCACTGCGAGACACAATAATGGTTTTGCCACGCATAGTTTCTCGAATATCCTTTAAATACACGGTTAAACGTGCATTCATGCGATAAAACTCACCACGCATCTGTTCTTCAGGCGGCATCACACCTTGGCCACGACCAATGTCTACGATGACAAATTTCCCATCCATGCGTAACACCATTCCAGAGACAATTTCTCCGATTCGGGAAGTGTAGTCAGAAATGACCGAATCTTTTTCAGCTTCTCGAATCTTTTGTAAGATCACTTGCTTGGCTGTTTGCGCTGCAATACGACCAAATCCTGGAGGCGTCACATCTTTTTCTTCACCACTTACCTCAATTTCAAAAACACGAGATTCCCCGGTGTTGGCATCCACTCTACCAACGATACGAGCGCCAATTTCATTTCCTTCTTCATCCCGCTCTACTATAATATTCATTTCACGACGATAGGCCGCAGCGATTGCATCCTCAATAGATTTCAACACAGCTTCTGGCTCAATCTTACGTTCTTTAGCAATTTGGGCAATTGCTGCCGCAAATTCGGTACGAGCAATTGCTGGTACAGTGGCTTTAGCCATACATTCCTTTCAAGATCCTCTCATACAGAGAGCATTTTCAAGTCTATAACTTGATTCATTACAGTATTGTTAGTTATGACACTTCCGCGCTTTTTAACAAAAAAGATGGGACTTCCCACCTTCTTAACGCTTCTCTTTCCGAGATGATTCTATTGTACCAAATTTCTCTCCCAGATCAACTCTCAACTTGCTGCGCCAAACTGTTTGAGCAGCTGTTTCTGCTTATTAGTTAGCTTCTCAGGAACAACTACTTTCAATCGTACGTATAAATCGCCTTTTCCGGAACCACGTACATGTGGAACCCCTTCACCCTTTAATCGCACTAATGTGTTTGGTTGGGTTCCTGCTCGCACTTTCATCTTGATAGGCTTATTGAGAGTAGGTATTTCAATATCACCACCAAGAGCGGCAGTCACAAAAGAGATGTCTTCATTAATAAACAAATCATACCCATC